>NZ_JBHTLT010000106.1:0-17055 GCF_042679045.1 Sporosarcina contaminans
CTGGAACGGAAAGCGACGGTTGTCAGGGGTTCCCCATTTATTCTCCAACCAGAAAGGGACTATCACAGAAAATCAGTTTTCACTGACTTTCTGGACAGCCCCCTTTTTCTTTATCCTTTCATTACATGAGCGCCTTTTTCAGAAGGCTTCAAAGCAATACTTTCATAGTATGGGAACTGTTTCTTCAGCAATGCTGCCACTTCCTGCTCCCTGTTTGCTTCCACTGCAACGAATAATGATGGCCCAGCACCACTAATAGTCATTCCATAAGTACCGATGGAATGGCAATATGCTCGGATTTCATCGAATTGGGGCATCATTTTTTTCCGATAAGGCTCATGGAATAGATCCTTCTCGAACATCTTTCCTGCAAGCTTCCAGTCGCCAAGTGCAATAGCTGTTGTTAGCATGCTGCTTGCAGAACTTCCTGACGCTGCTGCTTGGTGGTCCAATTGTTTAGGCAAAAGCTCTCTTGACTCTTCTGTTTTCAATGCGTTCGGAGGCACTAATATGACAACCCCTATTTGGGGAGTCGGCAATTGGATAACCTCAAATTCCTTTTCGTTAAAATACGTTACGACTACGCCACCTAAAAGGGCGGCTGTTACATTATCAGCATGGCCTTCCAAATAGCTTCCTACACTTGCCTTTTCTCTAGCACTCAAACCTAAATGAAGAAGGTGATCTGCAATTTCAATTCCAGCCGCAATCGCTGTCGCACTGCTTCCGAGTCCTTTTCCAAGCGGGATATCGGATTTGATTTGCAATAAATGAGGAGAGAGTTCTTTTTCATAGTAGCTCGCCACTTTTTGAATTGTACGGACGATCAAATTGCTTTCATCCGATGGCAACCCTGCATACTCTTCTCCATCATAGCGAACTTCCCAAGATTGGCTCTTGGACACCTTCACATTCATATACAAAGACAGTGACATTCCCACACTGTCATATCCTGGACCTAAATTTGCCGTCGTGGCCGGCACGACAACAGTGAAAAGCGGTAGCTCCATTAGTTCGCCCCCGTTTTCAACTCATTCAAAAATGCGTCAAACTGCTCGCGTGATAAGAACGGTTTTCCTTCATTTACTTGGATGGCTGTTTCTGGATCTTTCAATCCGTTTCCTGTTAAAACGCCTACAATTGTAGAGCCTTTTTCAATCAACCCAGCATCCAGACGCTTTTTAATGCCAGCGATTGTTGCACAGGAAGCTGGTTCTGCAAATACACCATCAGTTGATGCCAAGAGCTGGTAAGCTTCTATAATTTCTTCGTCAGTCGCAGAAAGAATAGCGCCTTCTGACTCTTCAAGCGCTTTTGTAGCTAAATGCCAGCTTGCCGGGTTGCCGATCCGGATAGCAGTCGCAACCGTTTCCGGCTCTTCGAACACCCGATCATAAACAATCGGTGCCGCACCATCAGCCTGGACACCCAATAACTTTGGTGTTCCTGCTCCTAATTTCTCATCGTATTCTTTAAAGCCTTTCCAAGCAGCAGAAATATTTCCTGCATTTCCTACAGGCAAAGCAAATAGATCAGGTACTTTCCCTAATTGCTCAATCGTCTCAAAGGCAATCGTTTTTTGACCTTCCAAACGGTATGGATTCACCGAGTTGACAAGTGCAATCTTTCCTTCTCCTACTTTTCGCACCATGCGCAGCGCTTCATCGAAATTTCCTTCAATCGCGACAATTTCCGCTCCATACATTTTCGCTTGAGCCAATTTCCCAAGTGCAATACGCCCTTCCGGAATGACGACAATTGTCCGCAATCCAGCACGCGCACCGTAAGCAGCAGCCGATGCAGATGTATTTCCTGTAGAAGCGCAAATAAGCGCCGTTTTCCCTTCTTCTTTTGCCTTTGCCACCGCCATTACCATACCGCGATCTTTGAATGATCCAGTCGGATTTGTTCCTTCTGTTTTTACATATAAGTTAACACCCCATTGATCCGATAGGTTTTTCAAATGAATGAGTGGGGTATTTCCTTCCTGCAAAGTAAGTGCTGGCGTTTCGTCTGTCACCGGCAGCCATTCTTTATATTCCTCAAGCAATCCATTCCATCTTCTCATGACAATTCCCCCTCAATTCGGTAATGACTTAGCACATCAATTACATCTTCTGTATTTTTTAATTCATCCATAATATCAAGATGTTGTTGTCTTGAAATTTCGTGGGTGATCATTATCAAATCTGCACCGCCGTCGTGCTTGTTCGGATGTTGAATGACAGTTGCAAGACTTGCGCCAAATTTGCTGTATACCGCAGATAGCCTTGTTAACACGCCTACTTTATCCTTTACTGAAATACGATGAAAATAGCGACCAAACTTTTGGCTATCCTTCTTTACTTTGCATGTATGCTGAGGCGCATGTAGACGCTTGCCATTCACTCCTAACAATAAATTCCTGCATGCAGCCATAATATCGCTCGTCACAGATGTAGCTGTAG
The DNA here is from genome assembly GCF_042679045.1 of Sporosarcina contaminans. Taxonomy (NCBI): domain Bacteria; kingdom Bacillati; phylum Bacillota; class Bacilli; order Caryophanales; family Caryophanaceae; genus Sporosarcina; species Sporosarcina contaminans. Next base: position 2,448 of record NZ_JBHTLT010000106.1, read on the forward strand.
GTAATGATCCTGCACCTGGTCCATAAAACATCGTTTCACCGACTGCATCCCCGTATACATAGACAGCATTGAATTCATTGTTGACGGAAGAGAGCGGGTGTGAGTTCGGAAGAAACACAGGCTCAACGGCCACTTCGATGCCGTTATCATCCTTTTTCGCTGATCCCGCTAACTTCACCGTATAGCCAAATTGCTCGGCAAGCTCTAAATCCCCAGGTTTAATATCTTTCATCCCACGGACAAATACGTCTTCCATACGAACTTCGGTTGAAAAGGCTAATGAAGATAGAATGACCATCTTTCTTGCAGCATCAATGCCGTCCACATCTGCTGATGGATCTGCCTCTGCAAACCCTAATTCAGTTGCTTCCGCCAAAGCCTCTTCGTACGACTTATTTTCGTGCTTCATTTTCGTCAAAATGAAATTCGTTGTGCCATTGACGATACCCGTCAATGCACGGATTCTGTCCGAGGATAGTCCATCTTCCAATGTTCGTATTAAAGGGATTCCTCCGCCGACGCTTGCTTCATAGAAAAGATCGCTCTTGTTTTCATCCGCCAACTTTAATAGCTCAAGCCCTGATTCTGCCATAACATCCTTATTCGCCGTAACGACACCTTTTCCTGATAGCAATGAACGTTCGATTGCCTGTTTCGCCTCGCTCGTCCCTCCGATCACTTCCACAATCAAATCTATAGATGGATCGTCTATAATTTCATCCAAATCTGCAGTGAAAATGTCTCTCTGTAGCTCTGTATCACGTTCTTTTTCAGTATCTTTTACGAGAACTTTCTTAATTTTTACAGGAACGCCTAACTTATAACTCAGGTCATCTTGATGGTCGTGCAAGATTTTTGCAACGCCGCTGCCAACGACACCGAATCCTAATAGGCCGATATTAATTTCATTTTTCATTTGACGATTCTCCCTACTGTATGTACACTATGAAAAAACAATCGTTCTTCGTATAAAGACATTATAGAGAAATAAGCTTCCATTCTCAACCCTATTTATGATAAAGTTCAATATATCGTACAATTGCAATTTAAAACAAGATTGGATCTGATGAAAATGATAGTATGCAAATTCGGCGGCACTTCCGTTGCGTCTGCCGACCAAATTCGAAAAGTTGTTGATATTGTAACTTCTGACAGCAATCGTAGAATCGTTGTCGTTTCAGCCCCTGGAAAACGTTTCTCGAATGACATAAAGGTGACCGACCTACTCATTCGGTTAGGCGAGAAAGCACTGTCCAACGGAGATACAGAAAAGGAATTATGTGAAGTCGTAGACCGCTATCGCGGCATCGCAGAAGGACTTGGTCTTTCTGAGCAAATCGTACACATTATTGAAGAAGACTTGCGATACCGACTCTCACAAGATAAAGAGGACTCTTCTTTGTACATAGATACATTGAAAGCTGCCGGTGAGGATAATAATGCGAAACTAATCGCCAACTATCTTCAATTCATTGGTATTGATGCCAAATACATCAATCCAAAAGAAGCTGGACTTTTGGTTAATAACCGACCGGAGCGGGTTCGCGCATTACCTGAAGGAGATAAAAGACTATCCGCATTAAAAAATGAGCATGCCATCATCGTATTCCCAGGATTTTTTGGATTTACAGAGGACGGAACACTTCGTACATTCAATCGAGGAGGGTCTGACATTACTGGGTCCCTCATTGCAGCAGCTGTGGAAGCCGAATTGTATGAAAATTTCACAGACGTCGATTCGGTTTTTGCAGCCAATCCAACAGTTATTGAGAATCCTGTAGCGATCGACAGGATGACGTACCGTGAAATGCGTGAGTTAGCCTATGCGGGCTTTTCTGTTTTCCATGACGAGGCACTCATTCCTGCTTTCCGGAAATCAATCCCTGTCGCTATCAAAAATACAAATAACCCTAGTGCCCCTGGAACATTAATTGTGAAAGAACGGGACTATAACGAACAGCAAGTTATCGGAATTGCAGCTGACAGCGGGTTCACAACTATTTATGTCGATAAATTTTTAATGAACCTTGAAATTGGCTTTGGCCGCAGGCTTTTGCAAATTTTTGAGGAAGAAGAAATTCCGTTTGAGCATACGCCATCTGGTATCGATAATTTATCCGTCATTATTCGCAGCAAATTCCTGACGAAATCGAAAGAAGAACGGATTGTCGAAAGAATCCACAAAGAATTGGAACCGGATGCTGTCATCGTAGAAGACGATTACTCGATGATCGTCCTTGTTGGAGAAGGTATGCAATATACAACCGGATTAGCTGCACGTGCTGCCACTGCGATTGCCCGTACAGGTGCCAACATTGAAATGATCAATCAAGGCTCTTCTGAAGTCAGCCTTGTCTTCGGAGTGAAGAAAAAGGATGAAACGAAAATATTAAAAGAATTATATGCAGAATTCTTCGAAACAGCTAACATTCATTCTTAATTTACAATTCTATACCAAATAAAAAACACCATCGATTGTTAACAAACTTACAATCGATGGTGTGTACCTACCGCTTTTTTCTTTTCTTAGTTAACAGATATGCGTTAATCCCCGATGCGAGCGGCAAACCTATTGCCACTCCCATGCCAGCGCATAAAATCCCGATTATTTCTGCGCTAAATATTTTGAAGTTGGCAATTTCCCCAAACCATAAAAGCAGTGCTAAATAGCCTCCAAAGAACGCAAAAAAAACAACGTATTCGTATCCGCAAATATCCCTACCAACAGTTAATCCCGATTTAAATAATTCCTTCCTATTCATGAATGGCTTCCGCTTGAGCATCTCAGGCATGGAAAAAGCTATGGAAATGGCTACATCCATAATGATGACCGAGGCTAAAAGTTTTACGAAATCGATTCCAATAGTTATAAAAACGAAAGAAGCACCGCAAATGATTGATCATTCACGATGCTTTCATGTTTCATTTTTTCAAGGCTGTCGACACATGTAGCATATTGCCTATCCGTTCGACAATTGTTTCCACTTCATGTGGATCTTTCATAAGATCGTATTCCGTAATATCGATGCGCAGCACAGGACATGCATTGAAAGAATCAATCCATGTTTCATATCTATGATGTAGCTCTTCCCAGTAGGAAATCGGAGTCTGTTGCTCCATTTCACGACCACGTTCCTGAATTCTGTTTAAAATTGTCTCAAAAGGGCCATCTAAATAGACTAACAGATCGGGATGAGGGAAATAAGGCGTCATAACCATAGCGTCAAATAATTTCGTATAGGTATCAAAATCGACCGGGTCCATTGTTCCTTTATCTTTATGCATTTTCGCAAAGATGCCAGTATCTTCATAAATTGATCGGTCTTGAATAAAACCACCGCCATATTCAAAAATCCGTTTTTGTTCCTTGAATCGCTCCGCCAAAAAATAGATTTGCAAGTGGAAGCTCCATTTTTCAAAATCATCATAAAACCGATCAAGATATGGATTTTCATCTACATTCTCCAAAGATGTCCGAAAGCCTAAAGCATCTGCAAGCGCTTTTGTCATCGTTGACTTACCAGCTCCGACCGTACCTGCAATCGTAATGACCGCGTTTTTCGGAATCCCATATTGTTCACGTAAATTCATCGTGTTTCTCCTTTTCGTATCGTCTCATCCACTTGTCGCAAAATCATGCGTAAGTCTTCTTCAGAATCCACAAAATCTAATTCATCTCCATTAAAACGAAGTACTATGATTTCAGGATGAGTATTTTCAAAATCCATCATGAATTGCTCATAATCAAGTGACAGTTGTTCTAAATAAGAGGGAGCGATATGCTTTTCAAAATCTCTTCCCCGCATGTCGATTCGTTTCTGCAATGTATCCAACGATGCGTGCAAGTAAATAATGATATTCGGTGCAGGCATGTCCCGCAATAATATATGGTAAATCTCTTCGTACTTTCTGAACTCTTCAGCAGGCAATGTACGTCTTGCAAAAATCAGGTTTTTAAATAGATGGTAATCAGCTACGACAGGAATTTGCTGTGATAAGTAATTCTTTTTTATATCACCTAACTGCTTATATCGGTTACATAGAAAAAACATTTCGGTCTGGAAGCTCCATTCCTCGATGTTCTCGTAGAATTTATTTAAAAAAGGATTTTCATCCACAATTTCTCGTAATGGATGGAATTTTTGCTCGTCGGCAATCGCCATGGCTAGCGTCGTTTTGCCGACGCCGATCGGGCCCTCCACCGCAATAAACGGCACTGACATAATATAATCTCCTTCTGATTTGTCGATTTCTGCATTTTATTTTACCATAGGGATAGATTGAAACATAGTTGCCTTTAAGTCGGGAGCGAAAATAATGGATGTGTTTGAGCAAGATTGCCAATTCATGCGAATGGCTATTGAAGAAGCAAAAAAGGCGGAGACGATTGGTGAAGTGCCAATTGGAGCCGTCATCGTAAAAGATGGAAACGTTATTGCAAAGGGATATAATTTGCGGGAGACATCACAAAATGCCGTCACACATGCGGAATTATCCGCCATACAAGATGCTTGTAAAGCATTAGGCAGCTGGCGATTGGAAGAAACTACTTTATACGTAACATTAGAGCCTTGCCCAATGTGTGCAGGCGCTATTTTACAATCGAGAATACCACGTGTCGTCTATGGTGCACGGGATCCAAAGGGCGGCTGCGTTGATTCCTTATATCGGCTGCTAAATGATCCGCGCTTTAATCATGAATGCGAAGTGGCTGAGGGCGTATTATCGGATGAATGCGGGCAAATGCTGTCAACGTTCTTCCGAAATCTACGCTTGAAAAAGAAACAAGAAAGACAATAATTTCAGACTGTAACAAAGTATTTTTTTACTTTGTCTACAGTCTTTTTAAGGTTTTGTAGACATGAGATAGGGGTAACGGTATTCAAAACAAAATTGAATTTGGTGCAAATTTGCCGGTGTCTGATAAATTTCCAAAAGACTTCTATATACCAAGAGACTCCACAGTGATTGGATCAATTGAAATTGAAAACGGGGATGTGCAGCATACCATTGTTCTTAAAGGCAATTTAGATGCTGTAGCACAGGAGTATATAGCCGGATTCTCAAAAGGAAATTTTGATAAGGTAGAAGAAGTGGACAATATTGCTGAAATAAATAATGACTTAAATAAAGAGGCGGACGCAACCGAATTTAAAAAGCGTTACAAGCAATTAAAGGAGAGTCCAACTATTTTGTCGGTCGCGGTTCTAAAAAAGATGGAGATGTCATCGGTATTTTATATTCCCAACAGCAAAAGAAACAATTAAAAACAACAGATGAAGGTGCGCAACCTTCATCTGTTTCTTTTAAGGGGTTAATATAACTGTTTTTTACTTAATAACTTCTACTCCACGCATATAGGGACGCAGAACTTCTGGCACGATAACAGAGCCGTCTTCCTGTTGGAAATTTTCAAGAATTGCAGCAACCGTACGGCCAATTGCAAGCCCGCTGCCGTTCAATGTATGAACAAATTCCGGTTTCGCACCTTGCTCGCGACGGAAACGAATTGAAGCACGTCTCGCTTGGAAGTCTTCAAAATTGGAGCAAGAAGAAATTTCACGATACGTGTTTTGTGTTGGGATCCACACTTCTATATCGTATTTCTTCGCCGCCGTGAATCCAAGATCCGCTGTGCACATTTTCAAGACGCGATACGGAAGGCCCAATAATTGAAGCACTTTTTCCGCATGCCCTGTCAGTTTTTCCAATTCGTCATAAGACTCTTCAGGCTTCACAAAACGGACAAGCTCGACTTTATTGAATTGATGCTGGCGTATCAACCCACGTGTGTCACGGCCTGCAGATCCCGCTTCAGATCGAAAATTTGTGCTGTACGCAGTGTAAGCGATCGGCAACTGTGCCCCATCAAGGATCTCATCACGATAATAATTCGTCACAGGAACTTCAGAAGTCGGTATTAGGAAATAATCTTCTTCTTCAACCAAAAATGCATCTTCTTCAAACTTCGGAAGCTGTCCAGTTCCCGTTAAGCTCGTACGGTTTACTAAATATGGCGGCAGCATCTCTTCGTATCCATGCTCCGTCACATGTAAATCAAGCATAAAGCTGATCAAAGCACGCTCTAATGTTGCCCCAAGACCGCGGTAAAAGACAAAGCGGCTGCCGGTCACTTTTGCTGCACGCTCAAAATCAAGCATATTCAAATCTGTGCCAATTTCCCAATGTGGCTTCGGTTCAAATCCGAACTCAGTCTTCTCTCCCCATGTGCGTACTACTACGTTATCATCCTCACTATCTCCAACGGGAACAGACTCATGCGGGATATTCGGAATACGCATCATCACATAATTCAAGTCTTCTTCAACTTGGTGCAATTGCTCATCAAGCTTCTTAATTTCATCGCCGACTTCACGCATCCGTGCGATTGTCTCATCCGCATTTTCCTTATTGCGCTTCATTTCAGCCACTTTTTGCGAAACCTCGTTCCGCTCCGCTTTAAGCACTTCCACTTTTGCAATCAAATCACGTCTTTTTTCATCAAGACCAACAAACTTATCCAAGTCCGTCAAATCTTCTCCACGTTTCGTAAGCTTCTCTTTCACTTCATCGAAATTCGCTCGAAGCAACTTAATGTCTAACATAGATGATTCCTCCTTAAATGATTGTTGACGAAAATTTTCGGACACAAAAAAAGCCCTCTATCCCCATAATAGGGACGAGAACTACCCGCGTTGCCACCCAAATTGACCAGCAAAATAGCTGATCCACTCTTTGAAATAACGGTTCAATGTCCGGCTGGGCTTACTGAGATTTCAACCCGGCTACTCAGGGACGGATTCACAAGTGTTTTTTACCGACTTGCACCACCCGCCGGCTCTCTCTAAAAAAACATGCTCGTTACTGCTTCCCATCATCGTCTTCTATTTGAAATTAAGAACACTTTACTATATCCTGCCCTATTTGGCAAGGTTCGAAACTATTTTATAACAAAATGTTTCGCCATCGTGCGGAAATATTCTGTTTCATGTGGAACAAAATCGGTCAACAAAATTTCTGAAACCTCGTCGGTTTTAATGTTTCTGCATCGCACGTTTGCTACTTCACCGTGGAACAACGCTGCCAAGCTTTGAATTTCAACTGCATGAATACTATCGACTTCTTCCTGTTGCAAAATAAAATCATCCGGCATGAAAGTTGATTGATACAAGAATACATTCGCAAATTCATTGTCAATAAAATAAGGGAGCCGAATTGTATCTTGGACAAACCCCATATTGCTCAGCTTCGAGTAATCAACTTTTATCCCGATCTCTTCCTCCACTTCACGAATTCCGTCCATTACTTCTTCTTGAGCAAGCAGATGCCCTGCGGCTGTTATATCATACAAATTAGGGAATTCCTTCTTATCAGCGCTACGCTTTTGGATATATACATGATCATCATCCATAAGCCAGCAATGGAATGTTTCATGCCACAAACCTTTCTCATGAATCGTATCCCGATTTTCATCATACAAATACTGATACTTTTCATCAAATACTTTTAGTCGTTCCACCAATGGACATCACCCTTCAGCAAAAAGGCTGCATACCTGCAATAGCCAATCCGATATTTGAAATCTATAGTTGTTCTACATACGGTTATTCATTGCCATTCAATATCATCTCATGCGGAACCAAAAAAATCACTACGCCGAGCTGAATGATGCCTCAGCTACTTTTACTTTACTTCATCTCGGACCATAAAATTTATTGACGATAAAAGTAAGCTTAAAAATTGCATAATGTTCTTCAAGATCTCATAAAATTCATGCAGCCAAGCAAAAAGACAACAACCGCGCATAAATTTGGTTCACACACTCATTTATTTCTCCATAAGTATCATTCAGTGCTTACAATGCAAAAAAGTTTTTCTCCCCATCTGCTTTATTTATCCAGCGAGTAATCATGAATGACATCTTCTGCCGCCGTGCCTGCCTTCACTACAATATACCTGCTATACACTTCTATGAAATCTATATTGCCTTCCATCTCATCCACTAATTCAAAACAGTCCAAAACTTGTACGAAGTGCCACGTCGTCATTCGCCTTCTGCATTTTCATAGGCAAGTTCTTTTGTTAGATTCCCCCAATGCTCAATGACTTTATTTGCAGCTATTCCTTTCTCTCCGCACGAACGATCATAATCGCTTCTTCATATGTCTTCCTATCCCTTAGCGTATTTAACCAAATATTTTACTAAATAAATTTTATCCACTGTTTCACCATCCATTCAATTATCCTTTAATACGTTACTATGAATCGTACCTTTGAATGTTTCAAAACATTTAATACAAACTTATATCCATAAAAAAGCCAGAGCACACATCGTATGCTCTGGCCCTATTTGCTTGGAATTAAACGCCACGTCCTGCCATCAATTCGCTTTCTGGAAGCTTACTAATTTCCAAACCTTTCATTGGCGTTCCGATATCTTTGGATAAATCACCAATCAATGCATAGTTCCGGAAATCTTCCGTTGCCATTACAATTGCACGGGCGAATTTTTCAGGGTTATCCGATTTAAAGATGCCAGATCCGACGAATACGCCATCAGCTCCTAATTCCATCATCAGTGCCGCATCAGCAGGTGTTGCTACACCGCCTGCTGCATAATTTGTGACAGGTAGGCGCTTCGCTTCACGGATTGCGAGCAGCACGTCATATGGTGCCGCTAAATCTCTCGCAGCTACCATCAATTCGTCATTATTCATATGGACGATTTGATTCACTTGCGCATTCACTTGTCGGAGATGACGAACCGCTTCAACGATATTGCCCGTTCCCGGCTCCCCTTTCGTCCGAAGCATCTTCGCTCCTTCTCCAAGACGGCGTGCGGCCTCTCCTAAGTTACGAGCACCGCAAACAAACGGAACTTTATAATCGCTCTTCAATAAATGAAACTCATCGTCCGCCGGTGTCAACACTTCACTTTCATCAATATAATCGACGCCCATTGCTTCTAATACTCTTGCCTCTGAAATGTGGCCGATGCGCACTTTCGCCATGACGGGAATAGAAACTGCCTTTTGTACTTCTTCCACGATACGTGGATCTGCCATGCGTGCTACACCGCCTGCTGCACGAATATCCGAAGGAACGCGTTCAAGTGCCATCACTGCAACTGCGCCTGCCGCCTCCGCCACTTTTGCCTGCTCTGCATTAATAACATCCATAATAACGCCGCCATATTTGAAATCCATTTTATCCTTCCCCCTTTTCATATTGTTCAGTATAATAGATTATGACCATATTGAAATACTCAGTTTCAGATTAATTGAAAGGGTCAGATTGGAGGAGAGACTTTTGGAAATGCTGCTTATTGAATTACATAAAGACAATCATATCCCGCTATATGAGCAAATTTACCAACAAATACGCAAAGACATTACAGACGGTAAATTATCTGTTGGTGAAAAACTTCCTTCCAAGCGGAAACTAGCCGAGTTTTTATCCATAAGTCAAACAACTGTCGAATTGTCATACGGGCAACTTCTTGCTGAAGGATTTATTACATCGGAGCCTCGAAAGGGCTACTTTGTCCAAGCAATTGAAGAACTGTCCTATGTTGATATAGTTCACTTGTCTCCTCAACAGAAATGGTCCTCTCAAAAATACGAGATCGATTTTTCCCCGGGAAGAATTGACACAGACGCTTTTCCATTCAAACTTTGGCGCAAATATGCCAAAGAGGTTATCGATGAGTCTTCAAAGCATTTGCTCTTGTTAGGTCATCCTCATGGTGACCCGGAATTAAGACAGGAAATTGCACGCTATTTGTACCACTCTCGAGGGGTTGATTGCAAACCTGAACAAATTATTGTTGGATCTGGAACAGAGCAGCTTATGCCTCTGCTCATACGGCTATTGGGCCCAGAAGCTGCTTATGCGATTGAAGATCCCGGCTATCCGCTCACACACCATGTGTTTTACCATAATAATAGGGAGGCCATACCGATTGCTGTAGATGATGAAGGAATGGACGTACGAGCCTTACAGCGCTCTGGAGCATCAATTGCTTACGTGACACCTTCCCATCAGTTTCCGACCGGCACAGTGCTCTCTGCGGCGCGTAGAACGGCATTATTAAACTGGGCCTCTTCCAAAGAAGCACATTTTATTATCGAAGATGATTACGACAGCGAATTTCGCTATACTGGTCGACCGATCCCTTCCTTGCAAGGTATGGACAAGGCTGGTAAAGTCATTTACTTAAGTACATTTTCAAAATCACTTATGCCTTCTATGCGCATTGCTTATATGGTGTTGCCTCCACTATTGCTTGATCGGTATGAAAAAGCATTTATCCATTATTCATCGACAGTACCTCGACTCGATCAGCACACGCTTGCCCGTTTTATGGCAGATGGACATTTCGGCCGCCATCTAAATCGCATGAGGAAAGTGTATAAGCGCAAATTACAGTTACTTACAGACGCATTGAATGATTACACGCATAGTATTTCATTCTCCGGAGATGAAGCGGGCATGCACATTGTCATAAACGTGCATAGTGAGGCAGATGAAGCTCAATTAGTAGAACAAGCTGCAGAAAGTGGTATACGAATCTATGGATTGAATGAATACCGTAAATCACCGATCACAGGCCGACCATCGTTCCTATTAGGATTTGGCGGCTTAACAGACGAACAAATTACGAAAGGCATCCATCAGATGATGAATGCCTGGAAAATAGAAAAAGGGCGTTGATTCCATTCATGGTCAACGCCCTTTTTTATAATGACTGAAACTTTATGATGAATTAATCAAACCATCCTTTTACGAATCCAGTCGTGCTATCCCATATGCCTACGAAGAAACCACCAATTGCGCTCAACGTCAAAGAGAACCATCCTGCTTTGTCAACCGTGTCGGCTACAACTACTTCTATGCCAGCGTCTTTCGGATCGATATAGCCATATTCTTCGCCCTCTTTCTTAGTAAGCTGAACATGGCCGATAACAGTACCTTTTTCAATAGGAGCTTCAATAGCACCATCCTTCACGATGGACTCGTCCAACACTAATTCAGGTACATACAAGTCTTTTTCATTTGACTTGATCATCATGTGGATTGGATCTTTCACCTCGATCGCAACCTTTTTTTCTTTACCTTTCAGCACTTCAACCGTTTTTTGCTTATCAAATTGATAGCCTGCAGGAAAAAGCTCTTCATTTGAAAACTGGCTGAACCCGTAATCGAATAGCGCACGGGTTGCATCAAATCTTGCTTTATAAGATCCAATGCCATTCGCGTCAACAGCATTCATGACAACTGCAATAATCCGCTTGTCTCCACGCTTCGCTGTCCCTGTAAAGCAATGACCTGCAAAATCAGTAGTTCCTGTTTTCAAACCGTCTACGCCTTCGTATTCATAAACAAACCCTGGAAGCATGAAGTTCCAGTTATCCATTTTTATCGCATCATCCGTACCTTCACGGAATATTTTCGAATTGATCTTTGTTGTTTCTAACACTTCAGGGTAATCATGCATTAAATGGTACGCCAAACGTGCAACAGATTTTGCAGGCATGACATTTTCATCTTTCTCGCCTGTCCCTTGTGGATGCATACCTTGCAAATACTCATTGTTCAATCCAGTTGAATTGACGAATTTATAATCTTTCAAACCAAGCTCTTCTGCTTTTGCGTTCATTAACTTCAAGAACTCAGTTTCTGTGCCGGCAATCGTTTCAGCAATTGCAATTGTAGCAGCATTTGCAGAATAGATCGCCAAAGCTTCATACAACTCACGGATTGTATACGTGCCATCTTTACGCAAAGGCACATTGCTCAACCGTCTGTCCTGTGAAATGGCATACGTATAATCCGTCACTTTATATTCTTGATCCCAGCTGATCTTACCCTCTTTAATTGCCTCAAACAAAATATACTCTGTCATCATTTTGGACATACTTGCAATGCCAAGCGGCGCGTCAGCATTTTCTTCATAAAGAATCTTTCCGCTATCCGCATCGATTAAAATCGCACTATCTACATATAAGCCTAAAGCAGATTCCGCATTCGCTGGAACCGTGCCAATTGTCGTCAACAACAGCAACGGCAGCAACATTAATGCCACCCATTTTCTCATTACCCGTTTCACCAAAATACCTCCGTAATTAAAATTTCTTTATCTATTCTAACACAACCAGTGCATGATGAGGACAGTTGGAAAGAAAAAGCACCTTTCCGCTCTCATATAGACGAACGAAAAGGTGCTGAAGTTCCAAAGTTTACTCCAATTACCATATCTCAATCATTATGAAATCGAGTAGTTTGGTGCTTCTTTAGTAATGTGAACTTGGTGTGGATGGCTTTCACGCAATCCCGCCCCAGTCATTCTAACGAATTGTGCTTTTTCGCGCATATTATGCAAATCCTTCATGCCACAATATCCCATGCCAGCACGAATGCCTCCAACTAATTGGTGGATTGTATCTGCAAGCGGTCCTTTGTAAGGCATGCGCCCTTCAATACCCTCAGGAACTAATTTCTTCGCGTCTTCCTGGAAATAACGGTCTTTCGATCCATGCTCCATCGCAGCAACTGATCCCATACCACGATATACTTTAAAACGTCTGCCTTGGAAAATTTCCGTTTCTCCAGGGCTTTCAGTTGTACCTGCCAACAAACTGCCAAGCATTACAACATGTCCACCTGCAGCCAATGCTTTAACAATATCGCCAGAATACTTAATGCCACCGTCAGCGATAATCGCTTTGCCTTGCTTGCGTGCTTCTGAAGCACATTCATAGACAGCTGTAATTTGTGGTACACCAACACCCGCAACTACACGTGTCGTACAGATCGAACCAGGACCGATCCCCACTTTCACAACGTCTGCACCTGCTTTGTAAAGCGCTGCTGTACCTTCTGCAGTTGCAACATTACCAGCAATGATGTCAAGGTCCGGATAAGCTGCTCGAATTTGCGCAACAGTATCCAGTACGCCTTGCGAATGGCCATGCGCTGTATCAATGACAATCGCATCCACTTCCGCTTCAACTAACTTCTCAACACGAACCATCGTATCAGAAGTTACACCGACTGCTGCTGCAACTAATAGACGGCCATGGGAATCCTTCGCCGCATTCGGGAACTCAATCACTTTTTCAATATCCTTAATCGTAATCAAACCTGTAAGAATGCCTTGCTCATCAACAATCGGAAGCTTCTCGATCTTATATTTTTGTAAAATCTTTTCCGCGTCTGAAAGTGTTGTTCCAACAGGAGCGGTAACCAGATTTTCTTTTGTCATCACATCATTAATGAGCAATGAATAATCTTGAATGAAGCGCAAATCACGATTCGTCAAAATACCGACTAATCTACGCTCGTCCATATTATTTACGATTGGAACACCAGAAATCCGATATTTCCCCATCAAATGCTCAGCATCAAACACCTGATGCTCAGGAGTCAGGAAAAACGGGTTTGTGATAACACCGTTTTCAGAGCGTTTAACTGTAACAACCTGCTCAGCTTGCTCTTCAATGCTCATATTTTTATGGATGACACCTAAACCACCTTGGCGCGCCATAGCAATTGCCATTTTTGCCTCTGTCACTGTATCCATTCCCGCACTAATGATTGGAATGTTCAGCTTGATCTTCTCTGTCAAATTAACCGATAGCGAAACATCCTTCGGCAATACCTCAGAATGTCCCGGTACAAGCAACACATCGTCAAACGTCAATCCCTCACGAGAAAATTTAGATTCCCACATCACGTTAGCCTCCTAATAAATTGATGATCTTCGGATGAATATTATTAAAAGGTTATCAGCGCCTACCAGCCCTGTCAAGGAGACGTTAATAAGAAAAAGAATTCCTATTATTCACTGAACATCCTTGCACGCGTTACAAATAAATAAACCGCGGCCTTTCCATCTTATTATGTTCATCCTGTTTTTTTTTGAATCAAATTCTATAAACGTATATAGAATTAACTAACTCAGAAACGCAGAAATGTTATTCAAAAAGGAATTTACAAAGCATATATGTACAAAACGCAGAAGAGAAATTTGCAGCGCATTAATGGGTTCAAAAACGCAGAAGAGGTTTTTATAGCGCATAAATGGGTTCATTAACCCCATAGGAGAAATATAAGCGCATAAACAAAGAGAGAAACGCAGGACACTTTACATTAGTACTTCTAACGAAGCTGCATTAGGCCTTATGACGGCTTATTCCCATCACAACTCTTTGCAATGCCATAGAAAGTTGTTGTGTTCAACGTATTTGCAGCGAATCACATTGCCTAATCACAACGTAATTTCTATGCAGTGCAATGTTATTATTTGTACTGATTAACATCCTGCAAGTTTTCACCTATATCGCCTGCGTAAATAAAAGGGATATTGATTTAGTTGTCTGGACAAAAGGAAAGAGATCTTTTGAAGTTGAATTAATATTCGATAGGGGAGAGATGACCATAGAGAAATCTGTAGCTCTGCTCTTCAAACGCATAAAAAAGCCATTCCCCACAGGGAATGGCCCAGACTGTAGACAAACACCAGGAATTTTTGGTGTTTGCCTACAGTCTTTTTTCTTTTAAAATAGAAGTAATACTAGAAAAGTTGATTTCCACTGCGGTCGGACGC
>NZ_JBHTLT010000107.1:0-17059 GCF_042679045.1 Sporosarcina contaminans
CCGGCGGAAAGCGTCCGCCCTGTAGCGCAAATCAACATTACTCAGCGGTACCTAAGTAAAAGGGTGACGTGCAAATCACATCACCCCAACATTTGATTTAGAACCGATATATTAAGAAGAGCATTGCAGTATGGCACTATGCTATACTATAGGGTAAGAATTCGGGATGAATGTAGGGGGGAAGCGCATGCCAATTTTAGAATCGTTAACGAATTCCAGTCCGCTTGAAATACTTAAAAATATCGTGGATGTGCTTCTTGTTTGGTTCGTATTCTACAAACTGATCACCATTATAAAAGGAACAAAAGCGGTCCAGTTATTAAAAGGAATATTCGTTATTTTAATCGTTCGGGTAGTAACCGAATATTTAGGCCTCAATACATTGAAATGGATGATGGATCAAGTGTTGATGTTCGGTTTCTTAGCCGCCATCATCATCTTCCAACCTGAAGTGAGGCGCGCGTTGGAACAATTGGGCCGAGGCCGGCTATTTGCACGATCCGCCATGCAGGAGGAAGAGGAACGTGATCGACTAATCGAAGCGTTCAGCAAGTCGGTCAGCTATATGGCGAAACGACGGATCGGTGCACTAATCTCCATCGAAAAGGAAACAGGCTTAAGTGAGTATATCGAAACTGGAATTGCGATGAATTCCAATATTACATCGGAATTACTCATTAATATTTTCATTCCGAATACGCCACTACACGATGGTGCCGTCATTGTACAGCGCAACCAAATTGCGGCAGCTGCATGTTATTTGCCGCTTTCCGAAAACCCGTTCATTTCCAAAGAGTTGGGAACACGGCATCGGGCAGCTCTTGGAATTAGTGAAGTAACAGATGCCATTACAATCGTCGTATCGGAGGAGACAGGCGCAATTAGTATAACGTCCAACGGCGACATTAACCGTAACCTATCAATCGAAGATTTTCAAAAACAACTGCGTCTTTCGTGGTTTGGTGCTGAAGTTGAAGACACAAACACCTCATTCTGGAAATGGAGGAGGCGTAAAGATGGATAAATTCATGGATAGGCCATGGTTTCTCCGCATCACTGCATTAATACTAGCCCTTAGTTTATTCGTTACTGTTAAAGGAGAAGAGGATAAATCAGCAAGCAATACATTTGGAGATACAGTGGATATTATCCGGGACGTTCCATTGGAAGTGTATTACGACAATGAAAACTTAGTCGTTACCGGACTGCCGGAAAGTGTCAATGTCACAGTAGAAGGTCCTCCTAACATTGTTCAGTCGCTAAAAATAATGAGAGATTTCACTGTGAAGGCCGATTTGCGCAGTTTACCAATGGGTAGTCATAAAGTGGAAATTCAAACAGAAAATATTTCCGATAAATTGCAAGTGAAGTTGGATCCAGCTACTGTGGATGTTGTCATAGAAGAAAAAATAACTCAGTCTTTTAAAGTTGATCCTGAGTTTAACGAGCGTCTTCTTGCCGAGGATTTCCACGTCGTCAACATGGGTGTTGAACCTGCGGCAATCGAAGTAACTGGCGCGAAAAGCGTCATTGATTCAATTAGCTTCGTAAAGGTATCGGTAACGAAAGATAATGGTATTAATAAATCATTTGAGCAAAAAGCGAGGGTTCGGGTGCTCGATCGAGATCTTAATAAGTTGAATGTCACAATTGAACCTGAAGAAGTTACCGTCAAAGTCGATATCGAGGAGAACAGTAAGGAAGTTCCGATTGTTGTGAAGCAGAAAGGTGTTGCGCCAGACGATATCTCGATTGATTCCGTTTTTTCGGAAACGAAGTTCATTACGCTATATGGACCGAAAAAAGTATTGGATTCCATAGAAAATTTCAATGTGGATGTAGATGTAACAGACGTTAAAAAGTCAGGCTCAATCAATGTAGAATTGGCAAAGCCGAAAGGTGTGTCCAAGCTATCGACTGACAAGATTAAAGTAAATATAGTTGCCTCTAACAGAACCGGAGAGGAACCTCCTCCGGAAGAAGAGGCAGACATCACTGATGACGAAGTGTCTAAACAATATAAAGGTGTACCGGTCATTGTAAAAGGGCTTGATGAATCTTTTAAGAGTCATTTTCAAAAACCGGCAGACGGATTAATTGATATTACGGTAACGGGAAGGAAAGAAATTTTGGATTCCCTGGATATATCAGATTTCAGTCTCATTGTAGATGCTTCAGGTACTGAGGAAGAGGGCGAACATGTCTACAGTGTTTCATTGGAAGCTCCTGCTGGAATTGCTTATGTGCTTTCAGATCAGGAAGTAACTTTAAAGGTTGAACTTGCTTAACTTATACAGTTACAAAGAATCACCTTATATGTGAACAATTGGTTGTTCGTATTCAAACTGAAATAAGTTAAGCTCTCCGGCGCGCAGGATGTGTGAGAGCTGACTATGCTACAAATCGTAGCTCCGCAGTCGGCTGAGAATGACACAGGTTTTGAAAGGATTATTAGATGAGCAGTTTAGGTT
The DNA here is from genome assembly GCF_042679045.1 of Sporosarcina contaminans. NCBI lineage: Bacteria > Bacillati > Bacillota > Bacilli > Caryophanales > Caryophanaceae > Sporosarcina > Sporosarcina contaminans. The sequence goes on from NZ_JBHTLT010000107.1 coordinate 2,472, forward strand.
TACGATGTTTTATAGAAGCCTATCTTTCCATGCAAATACATGATGCAGGGCAACTCGATTCGTCAACACAGTTGCATAGCTAATATCCTAAAGGCCTTAAGCGCAATTCAAAATCTGCAATTGCACGAAAATGCAATTGAAAATGAAGATTGCTGATGGACAGCATTGAAAGGGAGAATGGATGATATGACAAAGTACTTCGGAACAGATGGAGTCCGCGGAATTGCAAATAAAGAGCTTACACCAGAACTAGCATTTAAATTGGGCAGATTTGGCGGTTATGTATTAACAAAAGAATCTACTGGCCCTGCACAAGTGCTTGTAGGCCGCGATACGCGAATTTCAGGTCAGATGCTTGAGTATGCGCTCATTGCGGGACTATTGTCAACAGGAGTTGAAGTGATGCGGCTCGGTGTTATTAGTACACCAGGAGTAGCGTATTTGACAAGAGCGATGAATGCACAAGCAGGCGTCATGATTTCGGCTTCCCATAACCCTGTCGCCGATAATGGCATTAAATTTTTCGGATCAGATGGTTTTAAGCTGACTGATGCACAGGAGGAAGAAATTGAAAAGCTGCTAAATGAGGAGACAGATGAGCTTCCACGCCCAATTGGCGCCGATGTCGGCACAGTGACTGATTACTTGGAAGGCGGCCATAAATATATTCAATACTTGAAGCAGACAGTAGACGAGGAATTTACAAATATTCATGTTGCATTGGATTGTGCGCATGGGGCTACCTCCTCGTTGGCAACTCATGTATTCGCAGATTTGGATGCGGATTTAACGACGATGGGTGCTTCGCCAAACGGCTTGAATATTAATGAATGTGTTGGATCGACACATCCAGAAGAGCTTAGCAAATTGGTAGTGGAAAAGGGTGCTGACATCGGGTTGGCATTCGACGGAGATGGTGATCGTCTCATTGCAGTAGACGAATTGGGCAGAATTATTGACGGGGATCAAATTATGTTTATCATTGGACGCCACCTACAATCGAAAGGCCGTCTAAAATCTGATACGATTGTTTCAACAATTATGAGTAACTTAGGATTTTATAAAGCGCTTGAAGCGAATGGTATACAAAGTGTAAAAACAGCTGTTGGCGATCGATATGTAGTGGAAGAGATGAGGAAAGGCAATTACAATTTAGGCGGAGAACAATCCGGCCATATTGTATTCCTTGATTACAACACGACGGGAGACGGTTTATTGACAGCGTTGCAGCTTGTCAATATTATGAAGCGAACAGGACGTAAACTTTCCGAGCTTGCAAGCGAGATGACGGTATATCCTCAAGAACTCGTAAATGTGCGAGTAACGGATAAAAATAAAGTGACAGAAAATGACCGTGTGAAACAAGTTATTAAAGAAGTGGAAGCAGAAATGGCTGGCAACGGCAGAGTGTTAGTTCGTCCATCCGGAACTGAACCGCTTGTCCGTGTCATGGTAGAAGCGCCTGACCAAAATGCTTGCACGGGTTACGTAAACCGAATAGCAGATGTTGTCCGCGAAGAGATGGGAACTGAGGATTAACATGAAAAAGCGCTTGGAGAGTAGAATCCAAGCGCTTTTTCGTATATATGGATGTTTAAAAGCTTTGCTGGAATTTGTTACGGATTAAGATTGCTGCAGAATTAAGCAAAAACAGCAAGAGCAACAAGACGATTATCGTAGCAGCTGCTAAGTTTGCGTATTCTGCAACAAGTGAAGAGTCCAATGTCCAATAGTAAATTTGCATAGGCAATACAGTGAAACGGTCGAAAATGCTTCCTGGAAATGGAATGAGCAACGCTGGAATGCCGATGACAACAAGCGGTGCTGTTTCACCGATTGCACGCGATAATGATAAGATGGCGCCTGTTAAAATCATTGGCAAGGCTGCCGGCAAAATGACACGTCGTATCGTTTGCCACTTCGTCGCGCCCAATCCGTAAGATGCTTCGCTTAAATGAAACGGTATTGCCCGTATTGCTTCTTGGCTTGCTACGATAACGATTGGCAGGATGAGCAATGACATCGTTAAACCGCCTGCTAAAACAATATTGCCTAAGTTCATGGCGCGTACAAAAACGGTTAGCCCTAATATTCCGTAGACAATTGACGGAACGCCTGCCAAATTGGCGATGTTCGTTTGAATGAACTGCAATCCTTTCCCTTTTTTCGCATACATCTCTAAGTAAAGCGCAGTGCCAACACCAACGACCATTGTTATAGGCACAACACATAGCATTAAATAGAAAGTTCCTAAAATTGCACCCATAATGCCGGCTCGTTCGGGTTGCGTTGATAGTTTGCCTGTCAAAAACTCGAAATTGATAAACGCGATGCCGTCAGTAAAGACTTTGTAGAAGAGAAGGCCTAAAAAGAATAAGCCGAAAAAAGCAGATAGCATGAAAAGAACCGTTGCTGTTTTATTCAAAAATAAACGCCATTTAGCTTTTTTCATCATGTCAGCCTGGTTCATTTGGTGCATTTTAATATTCCTCCCTGAATCTCTTAGAAATGAATCGCGCCAATATGTTCATAAGTAGTGTAAAGACGAATAGTGTCATTGCAACTGCGTAAAGGCTGTAGTAAACAGTGGAGCCTGCAGGTGCGTCTCCACCTGTTACTTCGACGATATAAGCTGTCATCGTTTGCATGGATTGCGTAATATCAAAAGTGAAGTTTTTCGTACTGCCGCTGGCGATTGTGACAATCATCGTTTCACCGATAGCACGTGAAATACCTAAGACAAAAGATGCGATAATGCCCGATAAAGCTGCCGGGATGACGACTTTGCGCGTCACTTCTAATTTCGTTGCACCAAGTCCGTAAGCTCCTTCACGCATTGCATTCGGCACGGAGCTCATTGCATCTTCCGAGAGAGAGGCGATCATTGGGATGATCATAATTCCCATAACGATGCCTGGGCTTAAAATGTTCGTTGATTGCAAAGAAGGGATAAACTCTCGAAGCAAAGGCGTTACAAAGGTAAAGGCGAAAAAGCCATAGACAATCGTCGGAATGCCCGCTAAAAGCTCTAACAGCGGTTTGACAATTTTACGCACTTTCACAGACGCGTATTCGCTTAAATAAATGGCTGCCATTAATCCGATCGGTACAGCAACGATCATGGCGATGGCAGAAGACGTGATCGTTCCCATAAGAAGGGGGAGAACACCGAATTCCGGATTTTGACTAAGCGGCTTCAGGACGGTCCCGGTAAAAAAATCTGCAATTGGAACACGCTTGAAAAACTCGATCGTCTCAGATAGAAGCGTGAAGAGTATGCCGATTGTTGTCAATACAGAGATTGATGCAATGAGCCAAAGAAAGACTGGGATCAGTCGCTCTGCCTTACGTTTCCACACGTTCGAATTTTGATGTTGATCGATCAGCTGTCGGATATTGAGATCATCTGATTTTGTAAAACCTTGATTCATTATAAGAATCTCCTTTCGGAAAATAAGGGAAAGGGGCTGTTAAGAAGTCGAAAAACTCCTAACGGTGCCCCAGTCATTGCAATATAATCGTGAGCTTGTTTAGTTTAGCCCTTCCAAAAACTCAATGTTTTCTTTAGCTTCCGCTTCAGGGATTGGTGCGAAACCAGTTTCGCCTGCAAATTTGTTTGCATTGTTCATTACATAAAGTGCAAAGTCTTTTACTTGAGGCTTGTCTTTCGCATGGTTAACGTTTAAGTACGTAAAGACAGGTCGTGTAAAGTCGGCATATGCGCCATCTTCCGCAATGGTATCCAATGCAGGTTCAACAGGTCCGTTTCCAAAATCGACAGAGACAGCTTGCAATTTGTCTTGGTTGTTTACGTAATAGCCAAATCCGAAGAAGGCAATTCCGTTTTTATCTTCCGAAACTAAATTAACGAGTGTTGAATATTCTTGCTGTAAATTGACGTCTTGGTGCATATCTTTTTTATCTAAAATCTTCTCATAGAAGAATTCATACGTACCGTGGTTTTCGTTTGGTCCCATAGCGTGAATTTCTTCATCTGGCCATTCAGGGTTAATGTCGGACCATTTCTTTACATTGCCGTCCGATAGAAAAATGCTTACCAATTGTTCAGGTGTCATTTCTGTTGCCCAATCATTTTCTTTATTGATGACGAAAGTTAGACCATCTAAAGCTACTTTCAATTCTTTTGTTTCAATGTTCAATGCTTCCGCTTCTTGAGCTTCTTCATCTTTGATTTGACGGGAAGCGTTGTTGAAATCCGTACCATTTTCGACCAAATATTTTTTGAAACCAGCGCTCGTTCCTGCGCGGCTCACTTCAACAGATACGTTTTCTTGTTCGTTCAACATATATTCTTCAGCTAATTTTGCCATCAGTGGGTATACTGTGCCGGAACCGTCAATAGCGACGCTGCCTTCCAATGTAGCTGTATCTCCATCTTTTTTTTCATCGGCTTGCGCTCCGCAGCCTGCGGCAATGGCTGCAATAGCAGCAATCACTATGAACAAAAGCATTTTATTGAACTTCATTTAAAACGTCCTCCCCTAAACTGTTTGTATGATAATGCCTTTCACTTATAGAGTATAAGAGTTGAATGTTAAGAAGGTGTTGTTAAAATGTAAAGGTATTGTAAATGATTGATTTACATAAAAATAAAACCATGTAAGAAATGAATTCTCACATGGTTTCAAGGGTCAGCCAAAACGGCCATTTATATAGTCATCGGTTAAATTGTCTGATGGGTTGTTGAAAATTGTTGTCGTCCGATCTTCTTCTATAATTTCTCCATTGAGGAAAAATGCAGTTCGGTCAGAGATTCGTGCTGCTTGTTGCATGTTATGTGTAACGATCGCAATCGTCACGTCATTTTTAATGGCACGAATCAATTCTTCTATTTTATGTGTTGAAACTGGGTCCAGCGCGGAAGTCGGTTCGTCCATTAAAATTACTTCTGGGTCGATGGCAAGGCAGCGAGCGATGCAAAGGCGTTGTTGCTGACCGCCGGATAAACCGAATGCACTTTTATTTAACCGATCTTTCACTTCATCCCAAAGTGCGGCTTTCTTTAAGCTTTCCTCTACAATACGATCGAGCGTTGCTTTGTTGCGAATGCCATGCACTCTTGGTCCAAATGCGACATTTTCGTATATCGATTTCGGAAAAGGATTTGGTTTTTGGAATACCATTCCTACTTTCGAACGCAAGATTTCCACAGGCATTTCCTTGCCTAAAATGTTGTTTCCCTTGAATGTTACATGACCGGAAATCGTAACATCTGCTGCAGTTTCCACCATGCGATTCAATGTCTTTAAATAAGTGGACTTTCCGCAGCCGGATGGCCCGATAATCGCAGTCACTTCTTTTTCATTAATAGAAAGATCGATATTTTTTAAGGCATGCGACGTGCCATACCATAAATTTAATCCATTCGTTTCGTAAATCGGTTTCGACCAGCTTTCGTTTCTGACCACTGTTAGCGGCTTATCTTTTATTCGTTCTTGAAGTAAAGTCATTTGGAAATCCTCCTAATTGGATTGAGGCTTTTCTATAGTGTAGGCGAAGAGTGTTGAGTGAATATGAAGGGATTGTTAAGAGTTTGTAAATGGTTATTGGTTTGTTCGTTTACTGGCGTGGAGTGTCGTTTTACTGGCGTGCTGAAAGAGTTTGCTGGCGCAGAATGTATGTTTGTTGTCATCATTCAACTTAGAAACTCCATTAGCAAAACGCCACCCATTGCAGGTGGCGTATTGTTGTTTATTCGAAAATATATTGCAATGCTTTGACGGCTTGGTCGACGGTTTCGACGGTGACGTGTGCTTTGCGGGATAGTTCTTTTAGCGCGTGGTGATGTTGTTCGCTGCGGATCAAGATGAGCGGTTTGCCGAAAGCGACGGCTGCGCTTGCGTCCATTGCCGTATTCCATTGTTTATATTGATCGCCGAAGAGGGCGATGACAATGTCGGCCTTTTTCATTAAAATTTCTGTTCGTAAGTTGTTGAAGCTTGAAGCGGCGGCGTCTTTAAAGATTGCATCGGGCTGTTTGCCTAAGATTTCTTCACCGATGTTATCGGAACGATCATGATCTTCCATCGGGCCAACGAAATCGATCGGCAGTTGGAGTTTGGTAGCCTTTTCCTTCACCTCTTCGCGCCAAGATGTGTGGATTTCTCCTGCAAGATATACGGTTAACCTCATTCCATGTCCCTCCTTCATTGATAGATTTCATTATAGCATTCAAGCGGGCAGGATTGCTCATTGTTGCTTGAAAGTTTAGAATAAGAGGAAGAAAAGGGGGATGGCAATGAAAGTAATTTGGCATAATGGCACGCTTTATACGATGGAGAAAGAAGGGGAGACGGTCGAGGCTATTGTTACCGAAAACGGAAAAATTGCTGCGATCGGCACATATGAATCTTTGAAGGAGCAAGCGGATGAAGAGGTGGATCTGCAAGGGGCCGTCCTCTATCCAGGATTCATTGACAATCATATGCATATGATTGGGCACGGGCAGAAGCTGCTCAGCTTGGATTTATCCAAGGCAAAGTCCTCTGAGGGCATGATGGATATGCTCATGAACGCCTATCCGGATTTGGAGGCGGATGAATGGTTTATTGGCGAAGGGTGGAATGAAAACAATTTTGCGGATAAAAAGATTTTTACTCGCTATGAATTGGATAAAGTGACGAATTCACCGATGTTTTTGAAGCGGACGTGCAGGCATGCGGCGATCGTTAATTCGAAAGCGCTTGAACTCGCTAATATTACGAAGGATACGCCCGATCCGGATGACGGGGTTATTGAGCGGGATGAAAATGGGGAACCAACTGGGTTGTTGAAAGAAGGCCCGATGGATCGAATGCTGCAGCTCATTCCAGAGCCGACGGAGGAGATGTTGACGAAAGCGCTTGAGAAATCGGTCGATGATTTATTGTCAAAAGGACTGACCGGAGCAGTGACGGATGACTTAGGCTATTACGGTGATTATCATAATCCTTTGAACGCCTTTAAAAATGTCATTGGAGCGCAGAAGAAAAAATTCCGGGCACATTTGCTGCGGCGTTCTACAGTATTCACTCAATTGATGGAAGACGATGTGACGTATGATGAACCGTGGATCGTGCCGGGCGAGATGAAGTTTTTTGTTGATGGCGCATTCGGCGGGCGGACGGCTTTATTAAGCGAACCATATGCCGATGATCCTTCAACTTGCGGTACTGCTGTGTTGACAGATGAGGAAATCGACGAACATGTGGCGACAGCACGGAAGTATGGGGAAGCAGTTGCGATGCATATGATTGGAGATGCGGCGGTTGAAAAAGGATTAGACGCGATTGAGCGCCATCCTGTACCTGAAGGGAAGCGGGATCGGCTCATCCATGTGAATGTGTTGCGGGATGATTTAGTGGAGCGAATGAAGAAGCTTCCTGTTGTATTGGATATCCAACCCGTTTTCGTGTCGTCCGATTTTCCGTGGGTGATGGACCGGTTAGGTGAAGAGCGTTTGGACTGGGCGTATGCTTGGAAGCGGTTGATTGACGAAGGATTCATTTGTGGGGCGGGGTCGGATGCTCCGATTGAAGAGGTCGATCCGTTGATTGGCATCTATGCCGCAGTGACAAGAAGGAAGCCGGGCGAGACGCATGAAGGGTACTTGCTGAAGGAGAAGCTTGGCCGTTTTGATGCGATCAGTTTATTCACAACAGGCAGCGCGGCGACGATCGGCAAAGCAGATTCACGTGGGAAGTTAGGCGTCGGTTTTGATGCGGATTTTACAGTGTTGGATAGGGATTTGTTTAAGGTGGATGTGGAAGACATCATAAGTATAGCAGTCGTGATGACGGTTGTGGCGGGAGAAATTATGTATCGGAAATAGACAATGCGGGAGTTTCTATGGTGAAAGTTGAATTCTCTTCAATGTAGGGCTTGCATCGAGAGCCTAATAAGGGCTTCCCTCCTATCCAAGGTGATAGAGGTCATGTGCGAAAAGCTTAAAGTACATTGGAGCAAAGGGGGAATGAATTAGTGAAAAATATTTTAATTCTTGGCGGCACTCGTTTTTTTGGCCGTAAATTAGTCGAGTTATTAATCAAGGATGGACATCATGTTGTGATTCTAACACGGGGACAATCGGACAATCCTTTCGGTGATAAAGTGGAACATCTTATAGCCGATCGTGTAAATAAAGAAGAACTTGCAAAGAAAGTTGAAGATCGTACTTTCGATATTGTGTATGATAATATTTGCTATTCGCCAGATGACGCTTATGCTTTGTGTGAAATATTTAACGGGAGAATTGGCAAGCTGATTTTTACGTCAACACTTTCCACTTATGAAGCAGATGGGAATGAAAAAAGTGAGGCTGACTTTGATCCGTACAATTATGAAATTACATTTGGCGATAAGGATCAATTCACGTACGGAGAGGGAAAACGTCAAGCGGAAGCAGTATTTTTTAAATATGCAAAATTCCCTGTTGTGGCAGTTCGTTTCCCAATTGTAATGGGTGAGGATGATTACACACGTCGTTTACATTTTCATGTTGAACGCGTTGCGAATGAGGAGACGATTGGTTTTCTGAATATGGGTGCAGAAATGTCATTTATCCAAGCAACTGAGGCAGCCCGATTTTTAAAATGGGCAGGTATGTCTCAAGTGGAAGGCCCATATAATGCAACGGCTAACGGGAGAATTTCCTTGGACGAATTCATTCATTTAGTTGAAGAATCTACAGGGAAAACTGCAAAGATTTCTTTAGAGAAAAACGATGACATACGCTCGCCTTATGCCATCCCTTCTTCTTGGTATATGACGAATGAAAAAGCTACAAACAGCGGATTCCAATTTACTAATTTGCATGACTGGCTAAAACCATTAATAGAGGCAATTGAAAGCAATAGAGAATAAGGGGAAAGCCTTCATTTTCTACAAAATTTAATCAAATGTGCCAAAAAGAGGAGGTTTCAAATGAATAAAACAACGCCAATAAAGAATCAGATGAATGGTGTCTTTATTCATGTATCTGATCTGAAGGCTTCAGCACAATGGTACTCCGACTTGTTAGGATTGGATCTTGATATAGAGAAGGTTGTGTCACCGGTTTATAACTTACCCATAATCGGAACAACTTCGTTAACTTTAGATGATCATACCTTTGATCTGCACTTCAAACATACTGTTAGTCCGAGTCCGATTTTTAATCTTTATGCTCCCGAAATCGAGCAAGCCTACCAGTATGTTAAAGATAAGGGAATTCAGATTGTGCGGGAAATCGAGTGGGTTGAAGAGACAGCTTGGTTTAATATAAAGGACATAGATGGAAATGTTGTTATGATTTGTAACTGTTGAATAGGGGGAACAAAAAACAGAGCAGCAGCCAATTCGACTACTGCTCTATTTATTATTTTCACCCTCTAAACGGCCACCAAACCCCACGGCCAAACGACACAGTAATCGCCGGAATGAGCAACGGTAAGATAATCAAACCGTACAACAGCAATCCTGTAATAACAATCGTCGCGATTTGGACAAGGCTCAATACACCGGATGGCATCATCGCACCGAATGTACCTGCTAAAATAATCGCTGCGGTAATAATGACCGTGCCCATTTTCGCCATAGATGTAATTAGGGCGTCTCGGACGTTTTTCCCATTAATGCTTTCTTCTCGGAAGCGGTCAAGCAGGAAGATCGAATAGTCGACGCCTAACGCGATTAGCATGATGAAGCCGAAGAATGGAACGGCCCAGCTGACGCCATCATATCCAAGTCCGTTAACGAAGATGAGCTCCGTAATGGACACAGATGTGTAATAAGTGAGCAACAATGAACCGATCATATAGGCTGGCATAATTGCCGAACGGAATAGGATGAACAGCACGATGAACAAGCCGACGAGCATGATCGTCACAGTCCGTGTAAAGTCTTTCGTCGAAACATCATTCAAGTCCGCATTCATGACGGAAATTCCGCTAAATGCGATATCCGCTTTTTCGAAAGGTGTGCCGATGACGGATCGGTGGACGGTTTTTTCGATTTCTTCCACGGTTCCAATCGCTTCTCGGGAATACGGATCCTGTTCAAGGATAACTTCTAACATAATACCTGTTTCTTCATCGATCGTATACCGGTCAATGACAGGTTCAAACTCATCTTCTGTAAGTGTGCCTTTTGGAATGAACAGCCCTGTATCCCGCACGCTCTTCGTATTTCCCATATCTTTCATCATATCAGTTAGTTCGGAAAGTCCTTTGTGAATTTCGCCAAGCCCTCCGTTAGCTGCTTCAACGCCTTTTGCAAGCTCATTCAGACCACCGGATAAGGCACCCATTTGACCGCCTGCACCATCTAACTGATTGGCAGCGCCATACAAGCTATCGCTCACTTTGCCAAGCTCGGATCCCAACCCTTTCAAACCACCTGCGGCTTGTGCAGCGGGCATTCCTTGTTCAAGCCCGCCGGCTATTTGAGAAAGCTGTTCATTGATTTGCTTAATGCCACCAGCTGCTTGGCGCAATCCTGCACCTCCCGTGGAGGCTGAACCAGAAGGCAATTGACCTGTAATTTCAGTTAACCCACTTTGCACTTGGCGAAGTCCGTCTTGAACTTCTGAAAGTCCACCGACTGCTTCATTCAAACCATCCGCCATCAGCGCAATTTGATGATCGACATACAAGTCCTCGATTAATTCTCCTGTCGGACGTGTTATCGTACGAACGCTTTTCACACCATCAACTTTTTCAATGTCTTTGCTGATCGACTCCAAGTAGGTGACATCTTGTTCATTTACAATCTTCGTATCTTTTTTCAAGATGACTTGGACTGGCAATGAATCTCCTTCACCAAACGCTTCGGAAATCCGATTGAGTCCCATGACAGACTCCTTACTGTCATCGATTTCATCGACTGTATTGAATGACAAGTCATTGTCATATGTCAATAGAACCGGAATCGTAATAACCGCAACGATGAGCATCGAAATAAGCGGCCGGGCAACCGACACTTTGCTGAATGCGATCCAAATTTTGCTGTCCTTATGGGAAGCTGCGCCCTTGGATGGCCAGAACAATTTATCTTTCAATAAAACCATGAACAATGGAACGATTGTGTACAAAATGACGAGCAGAACCGCAATCCCAACAGCAACTGCTACAGCAGATTTAAAGATCGGAAAGTCCGCAAATCCGATTGCTGCGAATCCGATAAACACTGCCGTTGCGCTGATAAATAGTGTGCGCCCCGCTGTTTTGTATGTGTTTACGATCGATTCTTCTACTTCGTGACCAGCTAATAATTCTTCTTTGTACCGGCTAAGCAAGAGGATACAGTAATCCGTTCCTAATCCGAACAGAATCGCCACGAGGAAGATTTGCGTGTAGTTCGAAACAGGGAAGTCGAACCAATCGATGAAATAAGCAACGATTGATTGGCTAAGCAAATAAGATATACCGACCGCCAATAGAGGAACAAAAGGCGTCACAATCGAGCGGAATACAATCAGTAACAAAGCAAAAATCAGAACGACTGTAATCAATTCCGTCTTTTTTAACCCTTCTTGCGCGCTAATATTGACGTCATTATTAATGATCGCTTCACCCGTCAAATAGACAGTTTCATCTTTAGGAAGTAGGTCTGCATGGATTTTACCCGCAAGCTCAATAATTTCTTCATGAGCTCCATCCACCGTAACTGGCACGAGGATCGTTTTCTTATCCTCTGAAACTAACTGTTTTTCCATCTCTTCATTTTCAAACGGATCTAATACTTCCTTCACCGGTTTCCCGATTGATTGGATTTTTTGTGCCACTGCAGATACATTTTTCTTTAATGCGTCATCTACAGGTTGGTCGAGTGCATAAACGAGTGAAATGGTTTCCTCTGCAGCGCCCGCTTTCTCCAATATGTCCGCCGCTTTCTGCGATTCTGCCGTAGGAGGAAGCTGGAAAGAACCGGCGTCTTCAGCTTGTTTCGCAAGGTCAGGGGACAGGATGAATAAAATTACGGTTAGCGCGATAATCCCAATGAATATCGGCCATTTAAATTTCAGCACTTGTTTCATACTTACATTCCTTTCATATGTAAAATATCTTTCAATTTACGAAATGTGTTTACAAACGTATCAACCTCATGTTCTTCTACTTTCCCGACAAAGAGTTTCACAATGCTTTCATATATGGCTTCGTCAGATTTTTTAAGAACTTCTTCTCCGGAAGTAGTCAACTGTACAATTTTCGCACGCTGATCATTCGGATCTTTGTCAGAGGCGACAAGCCCTTTTTCCTCCAACTTCTTCATCCGGGTTGAAATGGCGCTTTTATGCACTCCTTGTATTTCGGCTAATTTTCCATTTGATAAGGGACCTTGTGTCGAAAGTATTTTCAGCACTTGGATTTGCTCAGGTGAATAGTCATTCCAAACGTCGACATTGACCGTTTTTACAACATGCTCTGATCCGTAGATTAGTACTTCCTGAAATAACTCAATTGCCTCTTCCAATTTCTCTCTCAATATAGTAGACCCCCTCAACTAATATTCATAGTTTAGGGGGTCTACTAATTTACGTCAATCTTTATGATGGATAACTTGGTACGGGAGTGTAGGTAAAAGCTTGATAGGGTAAGGTGCAAGAGGATTGTGACAAATTGGTGGCAGAACAAAAAAACAAACAGAAAAGGCATTACGGGTTTCCGTGTGCCTTTACTGGATCATGTTATTCCGCAATACCGGTAATGATGCCTTCAACTTCATCAATCGGTAAAGGGCCATACTCTCGGCTATCGTATCCTCTCCACCATTGATCGACGAGAATAAACACTGTATTTTCCTTAACAGCTACGGCTGCCATGTCCATATTGAAGTACTCCCTTGTTGATTGTTCATCTCTAATTCTACTTTTCGGAACCGAATCGAAATACTCTTCCTCGCCCAAGCCATTCATTGTTGCTTTACCATAAAACGTATCAAGCTTTTTTCCGTCGATATACACTTGGCCGCCTTTAATCTCGACTGTTTCACCGGGTAATCCGACAACCCTCCCGATATACATTTCAGGAACTGCCGAATTCTTGGCGATGACGGAAGACGGCATATGATAATAAACGACATGCCCCCGCTGTAGCTCGTCGAAATCAGTTGAAACGACGAGTTGCCCGTGTCCATGTGATTCGAAATCATGATTTCCTCTATCCATTGAATCCAATTCCCATTCAATTAAAAATGTATGTTCTGATTGAGGAGCTATCTCCAAATGTTCAGGAGTTATGTCATCAGTGATTGCCTCCAGTGTATCCAAATAGATCCTTGTGGAATATTCGACACCATCTTCCCCCACAAGAATTCTTGGTCCTAATTTCTTGAAGTTATAAGTGAACCCTGTTTTGCCATTGACCTTGAGTGTGTACGTATCGCCCCTCTGTGTAATCGTATAATTTTCATAGATCCCAGGTGTTAAGAGGGGCTTCTTAATTTTATAGCCACGCATGTATGCTTCCCTATCCGCTTTATCTGACATAAAATTTGAGCCAAGGAAATCATCTTCAATGGTCAATGAAGTTCCATTGAATTTCAAAGCGAACCTAGTAGCACTCGTTTGACTTGATTGTTCTAAAAGTATCCCGTCCCATGAAGCAGTTACATTCGTTGTATTAGAACCATCAATGATTACATATAAACCGATGCCGACCACAAGCAGAACAATAAGTGAGATGAAAGTAGGGAGAAATGTATTTGTACGAAACACTTTCTTAGGGTGGATTAGAACGAAGATACTTCGGCGTATTTTCTCTTTCTGTATGGAAGAAGGTTTAAACGCTTGGACAAGTTTTTCCAATTCTTGCGCTATATCATCATCAGATAAGTGTTTCATTCGTAAAACCACCTTTCTCTAACTCTTTTTTGAACGCGTCAAGCGCTCTTAACAGACTCATCTTCACTTTTCCTTCCGACCAATTGAGGACAGCTGATGTTTCTTTTGTAAAGAACCCTTGGATTTTCCGCAGGATAATGACTTGCTGGTAACTTGGCTTTAGTTGGTTGAGCGCTTCGTAAAATTGTTTTTGCTGTGAGTTAAGAAGGACAATTTCCTCAGATGATCGTTCATGCTTTACGCTATAACTATCAAAATAATACGTTATGGGATTTTTCTTTCTGAAGTAATTCATCGTTGTCGTGTAAGCGATACGGAAAATCCACGTCTTGACGAGGGAGTCCCCCTTGAATTGATGCTCCTTCCGAATAACCTTCATAAATGTCTCCTGAGACAAGTCCTCGGCTGTATGGGGATCCTTCACAAGCATTAGGATGTAACTATAGACAGCATCATAATATTCATCAAACCACGCTTCACTCGACAAATCGATCACCTCACTTATTACCTACTTAGACGCATTTACGTAAAATCGGTAACGAATCTTATTTCAATCATATACTAATCGTCCAAACGAAAGACCGGGGATGTCCAGAAAGTCAGTGAAAACTGACTTTCTGTGACAGCCCTTTTTCTGTTGATGAAAAGCGGTGCATCCTTGAAACGTTGCTTTCCGTTCCAGGCGCACGCTTTCCGGGGGGCGGGCGGTGAGCCTCCTCGTTCGCTTCGCTCCCTGCGGGGTCTCACCTGTCCCGCTAATCCCCCAGGA
>NZ_JBHTLT010000108.1:0-17322 GCF_042679045.1 Sporosarcina contaminans
TATCCGAATTCAAGCGAAACTAAACAGCCAATCGCCGGTTGAATACCGACTAAAGGCTGCTTAGAAGGTGTTTTATTATTGTCTCAAAAACGACAGGCAGTGCCGCTTTTTTCATACGGTTTTTAAATTTTTCTCTTCTTCGACGCGTTTCAACGCTTCCATTTTATTTACTGTCAAATACGGCCTTCCCTCATCCCATAAAACGCGAACGGGCACTTGATAAGCTTGAGATAAGTGCTCATCTGTCAAAACGGCATTTTTCTCCCCTGCTGCCACGATCTCGCCCTCTTTCAATAGTAGGACGTGGGTAATTTCTTCCACTACTTCTTCAATGTGATGTGTAACATAAATAACATGGCAACCGTTTTTTGTTACGACTGATAATGTATGTAAAAATTGTTCTCGCGACAAAATATCAAGGCCAGAACACGGCTCATCCATAATGAGCATCTGCGGTCGGTTCATTAATGCGCGGGCAATCATAATTCGCCTTTTCTCGCCTTCGGATAATAAATTGACGCGCTTCCCCTTCAAATAACTCAATCGGAAATCCTGCAGTAACTCATCTACCCGACGATAATCCTCCACAGAAGGCTGCTCATATAAGCCGAAGCTGGCGAATTTTCCGCTTACAACGACACGTTCGACCGTGTCATTTTGAAACATTTGAGAAAATCTTTCCAATGAACTACTTACGAAACCGATTTCCTTTCTTAATTCTGGCAAATTCGTCTCACCAAATCGGTTTCCTAATACGTGCACTTCACCTTCTGACGGGAATTGGTGGGCTGATACGATTGACAATAAAGAAGTCTTGCCAGATCCGTTTAACCCTAATATCGCCCAATGTTCCCCTTGCCGGATTATCCAGTCGATCTCTTTCAAAATTTGTTGTTCGCCTCTTCGGAACGAAACTTGCTGTAAGTCAATGATGTGTTCCACCCTATTTCCTCCTTTCATTTTCGAAGCTCAAGTTGGCTCATCTTCGTGACCCGGATAATTTGACCTTCCTTAAGCTGTAAAACACTTTCTGTATTCGCTAAGTTCCCACCTAAAAACTCGTAAAGGAGAGGTTCCTTCCCCTCTTCAAAAATTTGGACATATCCTAAACCATAAGCTGTTGTTGCTTTGTATTTGCCTGGTTCTATATCTATACCTACATGCCAAATCCCCGCAGATAAGTCATTTAAAAGCTGTGTTGTCGTCGGAGTAATGTTGATGGAATCATATCCGCCGTCAGCCCGCAACGTATAGGACTCTGCAATATCAATCGTCAAGCTGCTGACACCTGCATAGCTGCCGACGAGTTCTCGCAAAATGAGGTCTCCGGCACGATCGTATAATAAGATATTTCCCGCAGGATGCCCTGTTATTGTATACCTTCCATCTGGTAGATTAATTTCCACTCCTTCTTGCGGAACGAGTGGAATATTTACTGACTCGACGCCCGTATTACTTCTATCCATCTTTTCATAAATCGCTTCATGAACCTTGCCGATTAATTTTTCTTTTTCCGCACCAATAATTTCAGAATTTTCCACATACCGCAATTCTTTTTCAACAGATTTGCTTTTAGTAAACTGACAGCCGGAAAGGATAGTGTAGAACAAAATCGACATAGCAAGCATACAAAACCAAATGACACGTTGTTGCTCAAATTGTTTCAGCATAGTATTTTTCATAATACTCCACCGTCCCTAATGGCCCGACTGTCAATTCCTTCTCATGAAAGCTAAGCATATGCTCTATCATTTTCGTTTGCTCAGCTGCACTCATGCCTTGAAGTGGAATGCAAAGCAGGCGATGTGCAATGAAAAGATGACGATCCGGCAGCTTCATTTCCTTTTTTATTTTATTGTACTTAGATAGATCCATTTCTACTTTTAAAAATGTTTCTTGATCAGCGGTGAATTTTTGTTCATGTACAATCGTGCCTGCTTTTAGAAAAATGACACGATCTGCATATAAATCTAAGTTTTCTAGTAAATGAGAAGCCACAAAAATCAACTTATCTTCCTTTTTCATTTCCATAAGACAATCGGATATAAGAGCCACATTGGAAATATCAAGGCCATTCATTACTTCATCCATAAGCATGACTGGCGTATTAGCCGCCATCATCATTGCAAAGCATAGGCGTTGCCGCATACCTAACGAATACGTACGGACTTTCTTTTTGACATAATGCCCCATATCTAAGCGTTCGATGATTGGTTGGACTCTATTTGTCGAACCCGTCCACATTTTCGCATAGAGCTTCAAGTGATCAACGCCTGATAGTTCTTCAAACAAATCTTTTTGTTCAGGAAAAGTCGTAAGCATTTTATGAATTGATAATTCCTCTTTTTCATTCCGGTACGCCCATTTTCCGTCAAAGATCACTTGCCCTGAATCAGGCTTTATAAAGTTTGCCATTACGCTAAACATTGTTGTTTTACCAGTTCCATTTGGAGCTGCAACGCCAATGATTTCTCCTTTTTCCGCAACGAAATTCAATCGGTCTAATACGACTTTATCTTTATACGCTTTTGAAACATCCTTTAATGTCAACAATGATTGTTCCCCCACTTCAAATTGAATTCAAAGAGGATTTCAGTTTTCGCACATGTTTCCATTTGTTCCACCCATATAAGAGGAAAACAACAATTACGTTTAAAATAAGGAGCCATGCAAACGTATGCTTAAAATCCATTTTGTCATTGCCAAACTTCATAGCCGCTTCCCCGCTCAATACCGAACCAATATCAATAAATTTAATCGGCTGTAAAAAATCTGCAGTTATACCTGCAGTAGCCATCAAATCTGGAAGCACAATAATGCCAAGCAGCGTTAAGACAGTTGCATACAAATTTTTTGTCATGTTGTTCAAAAATGCAGTTGCATAAAGCAAAAGCAAAGTGATGAGAGCAAAAGCGATGAGCATATCAAGGAAATATCTCGACACAGATACTGTAATAAATTGTCCGCCTTCGTATATAAGGACTGGGGAATTGAAATTTCCCCAACCTGCCTTTAAGGCAACGAAAGCCCCTCCTACAAATACACCAGCAATGATAAAGAACATAATTTGTATAAAATGGATAAGCACCTTGCCATGCATTTTTTGCATGAACGATATCGGAAATCCAGACATTACTGTTTTTTTCTGTTGATCATGCAGCATCATGCTGCTTCCCATAAGAAGGACGAATAGACAAAACAATAATCCACTTACTTGATCAATGGCGACAGGCAAATAATTGCTTGCTACGAAAGGATCCGGCTGAAGCGACAGCTTATGCTCTCTATAATACTGCAAAAGAGCCGTTTCCTTATAAATTTCCTCTTTTGGAACAATGTAATTAGGATGAATGCCCTTATTGCCTAAATCATGCAGTTCAAGGCGCAGTTCATTTAACAGAAGTCCATCTTCTATATATTTTGCATCGTCTTCTTTTTTCCACAAATAAAATCGCTGCATATTAATTAGTGATGATTGCTGTGTCAAGTTGTTATAAATTTTCTCACCTTCTGTGGTCTCCCTCAATTCTTCCGGAAAAGCATTGAAAATTGTTTGAATGTGACCGGCTTCTTCATTCTTCAAAAACTGCATATCCTCAATATCCAATTGGCTGTAGTGCAAATAATACAACGGGAAAAATAAAATGACGGCAACACCTAACAAACTATTTTTCCTACTTTGTAATAGAAGCTTCCATTCAAATCTTAAATAAGTTAAGAACATAGCTTAATCCTTCCTCTATTTTTATCCAAGTTGGTAAAACTGTCTCTTACTCACTATTTTTGACATGAAGAATACAAGTATTTCAATTAGCACGAAGGCTATGAGCAAAATGACAATACCTTTCGTATAAGTGATTGATTCAATATTTACTAGAAAATTTTTCTCCCCGGTCAATACATTCCCAATATCAAAATATGTTTGCGGGAAATAACTGATATCGATACCGAATAATTCCCTAGTCGTTCTTGAAAAATAAAATCGTTCTAAGAAAAGAATAAGACTGCTAACAATGAGGACGATCCATTCATTTTTAAACAATAAACTTAAAATGACATTGAGCCGGATGAATAGCAGCGATAAGAGCGGCACGACGATCAACGTTTTCGCTAAAAAATTGCCGATGGAAATGACATCATACTCTTCCAAAGTAAATCTCTGTTGTGCTGTCATAATCGGTACGTGCAAATCAAAATAACCGAAACCATATTGTAGCGTCATACAAATTACACCAATGAGAAGGATGGCAAGAAGAATCAATGTAGAATACATAAAAGCTGCAAACGTTTTTAAATTCAATTGACGATACCAAGATAACGGTAAACCTATTAAAACTGTTCGATATTTTCGATCTCGCGTCAAAATATCACTGCTAAAAAAAATGACACAGAAAAGCATTATATAAATGCCATTTTCCTGTAAAAACTTTTGTAATGCTTGCAAACCTGTTTTTTCATACATCAATCCGAATGTTATCGGATAATCGTTTGATAAATAGTCATCGTATCGCATCGTCGTCTGATAATACAAATGCATACGATCCTTTCCCGGAAATGGAGATTGCTTAAATAGATGAGTGTCCTGCATATAATCGGATGGGTTTCCATCAAGTGAAAATGCACGTAAATGCAAGAACCTCGTAAAATTCCCGTCTTCATGGGCTTGTAGCATTGCACCATACAACCTCATGTAAAAGTCATTGTTGCCATAGACTGGCACTCCGGTATGGAATACAACTCCAGTTGTCCCTTTTGCTTCTCTCAATTTTTGCTCCACATCGAGATCAGCCAAATAATTGCTCATTTCTTCTTCAGAGAACGTCTCTTTCGTTTCCTTATTCGGTAAAATAATAAAGCAATAACTCAACAGCAATACACCTATAAACAACACAAACGGTAAATTGCGCTTACTCCTCGAAGTAATCAGAAATTCATGTTTTATATACGTTCGATTCATCACAGCTTCCCCTTTTATTTTTTCCCTCTCATTTTTCTATGCAGAGTAATTTTTTATAATTTTTTGTTCTTTCAGTCTACTATATCGAGATTAGCAACAGTTTTCAATACAATTTTACATGGCGCTCCTATCATGAAAAGTTTACACTGGAGAAAATACCTATTTTGGAGATGGACATTATGGACTTATTGATTGTTATTTTCCCTGTCTTTTTCATATTTGCAGTTGGCTATGCAGGACAGAAACTTATTGGTTTTGATATTCGGACAATTTCAACAGCTGCGCTATACTTAATGTCCCCTTTCCTATCTTTTCGGACATTTTACACGAATCCTCTCACAATGGATTATTTTTATATCATCTTGTTTTCTGTAATTCTTTCGATTGTATTATTTTTCATAGTTTGGATTTTATCTTTTGCAATGAAAGCTACTAGATCAGAACGGTCTGCTATGATATTAGGAGCAGTTTTTATGAATAGCGGTAACTATGGCGCACCGGTTGTCCTTTTCGCGTTAGGTGCAATCGGGTTTGACTATGCGGTTATCATGATGGTCTTTCAGTCTCTCTTAATGAATTCATTCGGTATTTTCTTCGCATCCATCGGTGGCCAGGAACGTGCCAATTGGAAAGACGCTTTGCAAAGAGTGGCTAAAATGCCGCTTATATACGCGGCAGCATTTGGGATTGCATTGAATTTAATGCACGTGAGCATTCCGAGCCTCTTTATGGATGGGATCAGCTTAGTCGCGGATGCTTCCATTCCAACGGTAATGTTAGTATTGGGCATGCAGTTAGCGACAATTGTCCGAAAAAAAGTGACCTATCGCTATGTCACTGCTGTAGCGATACTTCGGATGTTCATTTCACCAATAGTTGCTACTGCAATTTTATTCTTTATGCCTGTCAACGATACGCTTCGGAATGTAATGATTATTCAAGCTTCCATGCCAGCTGCAGCCAACACGACAATGTTTGCGCTGCAGTTTGGCACGGAGCCTGATTTAGTCTCTTTCACAACGTTAATTACGACATTGCTTAGCATCGTCACGATTCCAGTCATATTATTTTTCATCGGTATTTGATCTGCATGTATTTCTAAACAATAAAAACCCCGCCCGGCTATGTAGCCAGTGACGGGGGTTTCCTTCGTTACGCAGTAATCGTTTCATTTTTGTTTGGATTGTTTTTCGTTTTCACCTGAATAATTAATAGGACAAGGAAAATTCCTAATCCAACAATGTCTGTTATTGTTTCCGGGAAGATTAAGAGCAATCCAGTTGCTACAATGATAATCCGTTCGATCCAATTGCATTTCCTGTACCAATAACCGATCATACCTGCACCGATGGCTACCATCCCGGTAATAGCTGTAATAACGACCCATATGATTTCAAGCGGTGAGGAATCAATCATTAATAACGCTGGATTGAATACGAACATATACGGAATGATGAATGCTGCAATCGCCAACTTTGCGGAGTTTACACCCGTTTTGATCGGGTCTCCTCCTGAAATTCCTGATGCAGCAAAGGCGGCTAGCGCTACTGGAGGCGTAATATCCGCGATAATTCCGAAATAGAAAACGAATAAATGAGCCGAAATCGCAACGACAACGGGCACTGTTGTTCCTGGCCCCATTTCTCCGCCCATAAGCAAAAGAATAATAGCCGGTGCAGCAATTGTAGAAGTAATAACATAGTTTGCTGTTGTCGGCGAGCCCATTCCTAATATTAGCGCGGCAAACATTGTAAAGATCAAGGTTAACACGATATTTCCACCAGCCGCGGATACTAACCCATTTGCCAAACTTAAACCTAATCCCGTTTTCACAACGACACCAACAATTATACCAGCACACGCAGTAGCAGCTGCAACAGCCAAAGCAGTTCTTGCTCCATCCACTAACGCATAAATAATGTCCTTAATTCCAAGTCTAGTCGATTTATCAAATGCACTTACGACTAATGTAAGAACGATACCTAATAGAGCAGCTTTCATTGTTGGAATTCCTAATAATAAGAAAAGTATAATCCCCAAAATAGGAAGCAGCAAATAAATCTTTTTTAATGTCGCCTTACGATCAGGTATTTGATCGGGTGACATTCCCTGTAAGCCGACACGCTTCGCTTCGAAATGTGTCATAATCCAAATTCCTGTAAAATAAAGCAACGCAGGGATTGCTGCAGCCTTCGCAATTTCCCAATACGTCACACCGCCGATGAACTCAACCATCAAGAACGCTGCAGCCCCCATGATTGGAGGCATGATTTGGCCACCTGTAGAAGCAGCTGCCTCAACTCCACCCGCAAATTCTTTGCGGTAGCCTAACTTTTTCATCATCGGAATCGTGTATGAACCTGAACCGACAACGTTTGCGACTGAACTTCCAGAAATCGTCCCTTGAAGCGCACTTGAGAAAATTGCAACCTTTGCTGGTCCACCTGTCAATTTACCAGCCAATACGACAGCCAAATCATTGAAGTAGTTTCCGACCCCGGTCTTCACTAAGAAAGCACCGAAGAGTAAGAAGACGAATATGAAGGTAGCAGATACACTAATCGGCGTACCTAAAATTCCATCTGTCGTGAAAAACATTAATTGGACAAGACTATTAACGTCCTGGCCTCTATGTGCCAAAAAGCCCGGGAAATATGGACCGAAAAATGCATACACCAAAAAGATTGTCGAAATGATTGTAATTGGCATTCCAACTGCACGCCGAGCGGCTTCTAACGTCAAGAGAACTGCTGCAATTCCAATGATCAAATCCATCGAAGATACACGCCCGACCCTGAACACAAGATCGTCATAAAACAATGGCCAATAAAGCCCCACAGCAATCGCAATCAAAGATAGGATAATATCATAAAACGGGACCTTATTCCTTTTCACGCCAGGCTGCTTTTTAGCTGGAAACAGCAAGAAAATAAGCGATAATGCAAACCCAAGATGAATCGACCGCTGTATGTAAGCAGTGAACGGTGCGCCAATGGAAGTGTACAATTGAAAGATCGAAAACGCTAATAGCCCTCCGAAAACAACCCATTTTAAGATTCCTACTAAATCCCGTGTATTTGATTCAGGATCATATTTTTGAAGGATTTCAAGCTGTTCTTCTTCACTCAATGTATCCGCTTGCACAGCATTCGTCTCTAATTCTATTTTTGGATCTTGTTGTTTTTTATCCTTATTAACCATTCAGCTTAACTCCTTTCATCATATCGTATAAAGAGATCCGCTCTACTTCGAACAGGTATGATTTTCCTTTTGTCAAATGTTTTTTCAAGTTTACTTCTTCACCTTTATATCTGAATGCCAAGTCTGCATCGACATCACCAACAAAAAGCACAAACGAATCTACTACACGATTTTCAAAGGTTAATGTATAGATTCCATCTTCCACAGTTAATGTTTCGCCTTGTTCGGCATAGCCAGGCAAACCTATACCGACATCCTCATAGTTCATCGATAAAAATTGTATTTGATCGCGAGGTGTCACTCTATATTGCTCAAACACATTCGATAGAAAAATGGAGTGGACATATCGAATCTCGAATGCCTGCTCATCTTCCATTAGTATGTAATAGATTTTTGGATGATCCGATCGATGATCAGAAAATGTAAAAACCTTGAAAAGAGGCAGAAAAAAGACGAGGACAATTATGAGCATGTTTACTAGAATGAGTGAAAGCAAAATCCTTTTGTTCATCCGCCTTCTTCCTTTCTCATTCACAATGAAAGAATGGGACGGATGAAGCTTTATGCCTCACCGCCCCGTCATGATACATGCTTATTCAATTATTATTGCTCGTCAAAATACTTTTGCGCACCCGGATGTACAGGAATTCCAATTCCATCAAGTCCTGTTTCAGCCTTAATTAAGGCACCTTTCGGATGTGTTAATTTTGAAGCATTGTCATAGATTGATTTTGTAATTTCATAGACAAGATCTTCCGGAAGCTCGTTTTGAACGACTAACATCGCACCGACAGATACTGTTGGTGTGTCATCAGCCAATCCATAAGTGCCTGCTGGAATGACTTCTTTTGCGTAGTATTGGTATTTCTCAATTAACTCATCAGCTTTTTCATCCGTTACAGGTACTACGAATACTTTTGAATTAGCATTCAAACTTTCGACAGCAGCAGTCGGAGTTCCTCCAGTGATGAATGCTGCATCAATTTGACCGGATTGCAAGCTTTCTTGTGATTCTCCGAAGTCAAGGTTTTGCGGCTGAATGTCTTTCATTGTCAAGCCGTGTACTTCAAGCAATTGCTCCGCATTCGCATAAGTACCGGAACCAGGAGCACCTACAGAAACCTTTTTGCCCTTCAAATCCTCAAATGACTTAATGCCCGTTTTCTCAGTCGTTACTAACTGAACTGTTTCCGGATAAAGTGCACCGATTGCAGATACGTTATCGATCACTTCACCATCAAACATCATTTCACCTTTTGAAGCGTAAGAAGCGATATCCGTTTGAACAAATGCAATTTCAGCGTCTCCGTCTTTTAGCGCAGTCATATTAGCAGCGGATGCCTGTGAAACTTCTGCCGTTGTTTTGATGCCAGTATCGGAACCGATCATATCAGCAAGCGCGCCCCCAAGCGCATAGTAAGTTCCTTGCGTCCCACCCGTCAAAATACTTAAGTAATCATAATCCTCTTTCGTTTTGTTAGAACCGGACCCATTGCTTGAATTATCCGAGTTACATGCAGAAAGAACGAGTACTGCAATTAATGAAATGAATGCAAGAATTCTAATTCTATGTTTCTTCATCCAGTTTCTCCCCTTTTATAGTTTGATAGTTACTAACTTAGAAACCATTCTAACATGAAAGGGCTCTCATTTGTCAACGTTCTATAAAAAATAGTCTGTAATTTGCAAGCGTTATCAGTTCAAACTTTTCACTCTAATCATTCACTTCGAATAGCCTTTAATAGATAAAAACAACAAACACCTAATTTAAATCATATTTCAATTACAGGTTAATTACTCACAAATCGGTCGTGAAGTCCTATCGTATAATTAATGCATCTTAGATCGTAAGGTACTATAAATCGAATACTAATAATAAAATTATTAAGAAGGAAATGGAGCCCATTTGGTTGAATATAGTACTTTACATCGATGCAAAGGAGATAGCGAATGAATAAAATATATGATTACTATTGTAACAATGCAATCAAGTGGGCAAAAAAACATTTAGGCTCAGAAGACTACCGCTTCATTTGCCTAGCTTTTGTTGAGGACGCTTTGGAAAGAAGCAATAATATTGAAATCTTTGGCGGAGATACAGCAAAAGAATCTGCTGATTTGTATAAAACAAATATGCAAACAGGCATACCTCCAGAAGGAACCTTTGTTTTTTATGATTGCTTCGGAACAATTAGCGGCGAGCGAAAAAATTGGGGGCATGTTGGATTATCGATAGGTAACGGAGAAGTGATCCATGCTTGGGATAAAGTAAGAATTGATCATTATCTTGATATAGAGAAGTTACCTGCTGCCATAGGCTGGCAACAACCAACGTTTATTGGGTGGGTGCCAATTGACCGTGTCATGGTTGGTTTTCAAAGGAAAATTTATTAGCGATTGCATTAAAAAGAGGCGTATTCTGTTTAATGAACAGCTTACTCCTCTTTCTTCGTTCCATTTCATTTATGCCATTTAATAGTAAAGCAATTCGTTTTGTAGTTGCCTTTTAATTGCCGAAATCTTTTATCCATTTTGGCAAAATTCGTACTCAAGGTCGTAGAAAGTCGTCAACTATACGGTACGTGAGCACTCGACATTTAAGTTTCGAAATGAAGTTTTAAGGATTTTTGCAATGTCTTCATGAATCGCCATTCTTTTTTCATCTACAAGCTATTCTGTTCGGATGCCTGATTTGCTTCCAAATACGTAATGCCCGCTTCATCCAAATCTCTTTTGCGATGGGCGAGGCGTGAAGCTGCACAGGAAGCAATGCTTGCGACAAGGTCATCAAGGAATGTATGCACTCCGATGCCCTTTTTCGTATCCAAGTCATTAATAATCCCAATTTTGTTTTTATCAAGATGGCCGAATGTCGTAACGGCGATTGAGCCATATGTGAAAACTGCCCCTAATGCGATTGTTTCATCCACCCCGAAAAGGCCTTCATCAGAATCGACGATTTGCTGCAACGGTGCCGAAAGCTTCCCTTGCTCTGCTAACTCATCCAATTCAATGCCTACCAATATCGCGTGCTGAAGTTCCCTTTTCCGCAAAACCTTTTCGACTGAATCAATGCATTCATCAAGATCCAGTCCTTCATTGTATGGCACTTGCATTTCATAAACTATTTTAGCTACATCTTCAAGCGTCACTCCTCTGCGAAGCAAAGCATCCTTTGTAGCTTTTGTGACGACATCTGAATGTACAATATTTTTTCCTGTAAACATGAAGTCCCCTCTTTTCCATCCCTTCGAACACATCTAATGATGTCTAATTGAAAGGCTGTTTATTTAAACCCGCAAAACCATTTGAATTTTCTGCGGTCTTTTAAGCATTATACCTGTTTACGGCAATATGTTACAATCTTCTTACATACCTGAAGAGGAGGAAGCATTTGTATGAATTACGGAAAGATAGAAGAGGTAAATCTTTTCAGCGAATCGCTGAATGAGGAAATGCAACTTCTTATCCATTTACCTCACCAATACTCTCCTTTATATAAATATTCAGTGCTGATCGCGTCTGACGGGAAAGACTATTTTCAATACGGGCGCCTTGGACGCGTAACAGATGAGTTAGTTCATGAAGGAGAAATTGAAAACATGATCATTGTAGGCGTTCCTTACAAAAGTGTGAAAGAGCGCCGAAGGATGTATCATCCTGAAGGCGACCGACATTTGGATTATATTCGCTTTTTAGCTCATGAACTTGTTCCATATATCGATCAAAACTATCCGACATACCAAGTAGGAAACGGAAGAGCTTTAATCGGCGATTCGTTGGCCGCTACAATTTCACTGCTCACCGCATTGAAATATCCGAATTGTTTCGGAAAAGTCATTTTGCATTCCCCTTATGTTGACGATTATGTGATGGACAAGGTTGAAGCAGCAAAGGACCCTTCTTCCCTTTCTATATACCATATTATCGGTGATGGGGAAACGGAAGTGCAAACTACCTCAGATGGCATACAGGATTTCTTAACACCAAATCGGAAATTAAATAAATTAATAAAAAGAAAAGGGTTTCCGTACTTCTATGAAGAATTTAATGGTGAGCATACTTGGAAATTTTGGCAACAAGATATTCCCCGTGCAATTAGGGAAAATTTCCATTATTAATGATTATAAACGGACAATTTCCTGTTCACCTGCTATAATTGGCAATATGAAGTGTGAACTAAACAATAACAAGGAGGTCTTTCATTATGAAATATGGCATTGTTGCATTTCCTTCTAAGAAACTTCAAGATCTTGCAAATGGGTATCGGAAACGCTATGATCCTCATTATTCTCTAATTACGCCTCATATGACGATTAAAGGTGTATTTGAAGCGAACGACAAGGAAATCGAACAAGTGGCAAAAGCGATTCATGAAGTTACTGAAAAGCATAGCCCATTCGAGTTAAACGTCTCTAAAGTAAGCACATTTGCACCTATTACGAATACAATTTATTTTAAAGTGACACCGAATGAAGAAATTTTATCTCTTCACAAAGACTTGAACGAAGATTTCTTCGGTGATCCGCCAGAATACTCCTTCGTCCCCCATATTACAATTGCCCAAAAACTGAGCTCCGGTGAACATGACGACATCATCGGGCAATTGAAAATGATCGGTGTAGACCATACCGAAGTGATTGACCGAATTCATTTGCTTTATCAGCTGGAAGACGGCTCATGGACTGTGTATGAGACATTCCGTTTAGATGAGGATAAATAAGAATTGTTCGAAGTGAAAATCGCTTGCACGGAAAAAGAACGGGACGATGCTTTTTTCGTACGGAAGAAAGTCTTTGTAGAAGAACAAGGAGTTCCTCTTAATCTTGAAATAGATGAGTTTGACAAATCAGCAACCCATTTCGTCGTCTATGAAGACGAACGTCCAATTGGAGCTGGCCGTATCCGCGAGATCCAAGAAGGAATCGGAAAAGTTGAGCGGGTATGCATTTTAAAAGAGTACCGAGGAAAACATTTAGGTAATTTAGCGATGAAAGCCCTTGAAAAGCAAGCGCAAGAAACAAAAATGAAAAAAATTGTTTTAAATGCCCAATCTTACGCAATTCCTTTCTACGAAAAATTAGGCTATGTCGTCACCTCGCCTGAATTTATGGATGCTGATATCCCTCACCGTGCAATGGAAAAAGATATTGAAGCTTAAATGCAATAAAGAAACCCGTCCTCGTATGCTGGACGGGTTTCTTATTGAAAAACAATCAAATATATTCGTTTACAACCATACCCTTGCCTACAATTCTTGCAATTCTATTAGACAAGTTTGCAGGATTCGGATGGATAAATCCTTTTTGATAGGGAGGCATAGAGGAAGTCGTGGCACGATTCCTTTGCTCACCGATTTTTTGCTGCTCATACTGAAGTTTTTTATCGAACTCTTCCATCATTTGTGGAGATAGATTCACTTTTCTCACTCTATTAATGTAAGCGAAGTTTGTTTGTTTCTCTTCTCCGATTGTCCGATTTGCATATATTTCAGACTGAATCGGCTGTATCGGCAATAGGTATCCCATGCGCACTCACCTCGTCATTCAATTTATTATAGTTTGTTAGCTCTATACCCGTTTTCCATTGTATGAAACATGATTTAGATTAATTACCTAACATGTTTTGAATATCGTTCAAATTGACCTGATTACCATCATTGACGATTGAACGGACCAAATCATCTTCTACATGTTGCGGTACGTGCTTATTTGCAAGCTGTCCAACCTTGCGCACAATTTTTCGAACTTGCCTCTCATCTTTAAAATCGGCAAACTGAATCGCGTTTGCTAATGCAAAAACCTCCTCCATCGGTACACCGGTCTTTGCTTCTATTTTTCTAAAAAAAGAATCGTTCATTATGTCAATTCCCCTCTCTTATATAAAACTGCATCCAACAATGATCAGCAAAATGAAGAGAACGACAATTAAAACAAATGTTGAGCCGCCGTATCCGCCTCTTCCATATCCGCCACCGTCATAATAGTTAGAATAGCATCCTCCAAACATAAAAATCCCTCCTTCCCTTCCATGTATCCTATGCGGATAATGGAGGAAAGAAGGGGGCGTTTGCACATTATTTTTTCTTTCAAATATTGCCTTTTGGCTTAAATATGAAAGAAGCGATGAACCCGAAGATGATTGCTGCACTGATTCCCGAGCTTGTCACTTCAAACATTCCTGTTAATACACCAACTAAGCCATGTTTCTCTGCTTCTGCCATGGCGCCATGTGTTAAAGAATTCCCGAATGAAGTGATCGGAATTGTAGCTCCTGCACCCGCAAAGTCGATAAGCGGTTCATAAAGACCTAAGCCGTCCATTATTGAGCCGGCAACGACTAATGCACAAAGTGTATGTGCCGGCGTTAGCTTAGCTACGTCAAACAAAAGTTGACCGATTACGCAAATTAAACCGCCTACAATAAAAGATGTAATATATATCGATAACAATCGGATCACTCATTTCATTTGGATTTCAACAGCATGTGCTATACAGGGGATTGTATCTCCCTGTTGATAGGACATCGGGGAAAGTAATGCCCCTGTAGCAATAAGCAACACTTTCTTATATTCATTTGACTTCAATTTATTGTATACATCGGAAAAATAGACAGCTGCCGAACACCCCGCTCCACTTGCTCCAGAGAAGAAGTCGGGGTGGTTTCCATAAAATTCTTTGCCGGCATCTCTAAAGTTTTCAAACTGTTTTACCCCTTGATTGCCTGCCAAAGTCTTAAATATTTCAAACCCTGTTTTCCCTAAATCCCCGGTCATAATTAGGTCATAATCGTCCTCAGTTGTGCCATGTCCTTCAAAATGACGCTGTAAAGTATCTGCCGCCGCAGGAGCCATTGCCGCCCCCATATTTAGCGGGTCGGTTAAGCCGAAATCTACCGCAGCGCCAATCGTCCCTTTTGTAATGGAAGGATTGCCTTCACGGTAAGGAACGATAACAGCTGCGCCTGCTGCTGTCACAGTCCACTGGGCAGTATCTGCTTTTTGTACGCCATATTCAATCGGATAACGGAACTGCCGCTCAATTGCATTATGTTGGCTTGAGGATCCTGCAACTGCTATTTTGGACATGCCTGCTTCTGTTAATAAAGCGGATAGGAGGAGTGACGAGACGGATGTAGCACATGCCGAGAAAAGTCCGATGAAAGGGATGCCTACTGTAGCGGCACAAAAATTGGTGGGCGTCATTTGGTTAACTAAATCTCCAGCGAGCAAAAAATCTGCATCGTTAGGGATTTTCTTTTTTTTACTGAGAGCAATTAATATTGCGTCTTCCATCAATTTTCCATGAGCTTGTTCATTTGTATCAACGCCACAACGTTCATCATCGTAAATTTTATCGAAACCGCCCTGGAAAGGGCTTTTCTTTTTTTCAAGTGGACCAGCAGTGACTCCTGTCGCAACAATTGAAGGCGTTGAAGAAAACGTCAATAAACCTTTTTTCACCATGAAACGACTCCTAACTTCACAAGGATCGTCTTAATGAGAGCGACAACAAATGCAGAAAAGACTCCGAATAAGATGACAGAGCCTGCCAATTTGAACATATTGCCCCCAACTCCTAAAACATAGCCTTCTGATTTATGTTCGATCGCTGCAGAAGCGACGGCATTGCTGAAACCAGTAATCGGAACTGCACTCCCCGCTCC
The DNA here is from genome assembly GCF_042679045.1 of Sporosarcina contaminans. NCBI lineage: Bacteria > Bacillati > Bacillota > Bacilli > Caryophanales > Caryophanaceae > Sporosarcina > Sporosarcina contaminans. The sequence continues at coordinate 15,824 of NZ_JBHTLT010000108.1, forward strand.
CCCGAACTGTCCAATCTTTTTGTACACCCCGAAGCCCGTCAATAGCATGGCAATGAACACCATCGTTGCAACGGTCGGATTGCTTGCTGTCCTTTCAGTGAAATCAAAAAAAGTAATATAAAATAGGGCAATAAACTGACCGATTAAACAAATAGTGCCTCCCGTCAAAAACGCTTTTACCATATTTTTCAAAAGGGGTGTTTTTGGAGACATTTCTTGCTCCAATTTTCCATATTTCTTTTTATCCATCACGTTTCTTCCTCCGATAACGAAATCACATGCTTTATTTTTTTCTTTATTTTTTTATCTTCCTCTTGTTTGTCCAACAACTTCGATGTTTCCATTAAGATTTTGCTATCCGCCGAAACAGTTACTTCCATTTCAGAATACTCTTTTTCCAACTCTTTCTTGATCTCTTTTGCAATTTTACGTTTTGTAAACCTTGAAAACGTTTTTACTCGGATGCCAACTAATAATTGATCTTCATGAAAGAGTGCGGCTACTGCTTTTAGGCGTGTATCATCCTTAAATATTTCCTCCGCTTTGCCTTCGTTTTCTCCTGTATGATTTTCCACTCGAATTTCATTTGGCACGCATCCGGATAAGAGTAAAACCGTAAGGCAAAGGATCATTATTTTACGAATCAAGCGATTTCATCCCCCTTTTTTCAAAGTATGGCTTTCATGCTTGTTTTTATTCATATCCAGTGCATATGCCCTGTTCGCAATTACATAGGTGCATAAGGTATAGAGAGTTGAGAAAAGGAGGTGGTATGAATGGGATGTGGAAGAAATGAAGAAGTCGGAACTGCTCGAAAACACGACAACTGTATTTGTGAGGTTGTTCGTGCGATCAAACGCGTGCAGGATATCCGAGAGGATGTCGACTGTGACGATTGCAGAACAGACTGTTTCTTGACTCCGCTCGGTGGACTTACGAATCCGACAAGACACCGTGCCAATACACGTGTTTTCATGTTACTGGACGAAAAAGGAAATCCATTCAAAGCTATGTTCAATCAAAGAAGAAGAATGAGGGATGCCGACCTTTCTTCTAATAATGAACAAAATCGACAAAAGGATTGCTTCACTTGCTTCTCTATTTTCTTCAGAGTACAGAATATCTTTGATAATTGCTGTGCAACAATTCAAGTTCTTGAGCCACGAGATAGCAGGGGAAGAAGAGTGGACCTATTTAAAAATGGAAAACTTGATTTAGATGCTGTATGTGAAGTGGAGAACTTCAGAGCTACTGGCACTTGTGTAACAGTTGATTTAAAATGCTTCTGCGGCGTACAATGCGTAAGAGACGTATTTATTGATTGTGACGATGACTGATTCAAAACCTGCGATGCTCTCTGCCCGATCCAATCGGGCAGTTTTTTTATGTTGGTCCGAAAACTTGATTTTCATTCATTAAATTTCAATGGAAAATAAAAAATAGGGGCTGTCCAATAAGTCCCTAAAATAGAACAGGTGGCGAAAAACGAATCGTTTTTC
>NZ_JBHTLT010000109.1:0-18901 GCF_042679045.1 Sporosarcina contaminans
CGGAAAGCGACGGTTGTCAGGGGTTCCCCATTTATTCTCCAACCAGAAAGGGACTATCACAGAAAATCAGTTTTCACTGACTTTCTGGACAGCCCCTTTTTTATTGATAACTAACAGGAAATGTATCTCCAAGTATAGATTACTTAGTTAGGGTAAACCTTATAGAAGAGAGGTGATTGAACATGGAAAATAACAATAGCAAACAAGAGCAATTGGATCAGTACCGTGTACAAAACACAGGCAAGCCGATGACAACTAAAGAAGGAAGAAAAATTTCAAATGACCAGGAGACTATAAAAGCAGGTGTGCGCGGTCCATCTCTTCATGAGGATTATTGGTTCTTAGAGAAGATGTCCCATTTTAACCATGAAGAAATACCGGAAAGAGTCGTACATGCTAGAGGATATGGCGCATACGGTGAGTTTGAGTGCTACCAATCAATGAGCCAATTTACGAGTGCAAAATTTTTATCGGAACCGGGGAAAAAGACGCCTTTACTATGTCGGTTTTCCACGGTGCAAGGAGCTAAAGGGTCTTATGATACAGCGAGAGATTTGCGCTGTCTCGGTGTTAAGATGTATACAGAAGAAGGGAATTATGATCTTACAACGATTGCTATGCCAGTGTTGATCATTCAAGACCCGATGAAGTTCCCAGACTCAATGCATGCATACCAAAATAAGCAAGACGATGGTATACCGACAGCGACAGGAGCACATGACAGGTTTTGGGATTTCGTTGCCAATAATCCGGAATCAATCCATATGGTGACGTGGATCATGTCCGATAGAGGCGTTATTAAAAATTATCGAGTGATGGAATCTTGGTCAATTAATACGTATTTATTTATAAACGATGAAGGAATTGCCACTTTCGTCAGATTTGTTTGGAAGCCTGTTTTAGGCGTCCATTCCTTGCTTCACGATGAAGCGCTCAAAATTGGCGGACTGGATCCTGACTATCATAGAAGGGATCTTCGGGAGGCGATTGACCGTGGAGCGTATCCTGAATACGAATTGGGTGTCCAATTGATCCCGATGGAAGATGAATTCAAATATGATTTTGATGTGCTCGATCCTGCCAAGTTTTGGCCAGAGGAAGTTGTTCCAGTTCAACTAATCGGCAAAATGACATTAAATAGGAATGTCGACAACTACTTCGCAGAATTGGAGCAAGTAGCCTTTAACCCTGCCAATGTCGTGCCAGGAATTGGTTTTTCTAACGACCCGGTGCTGCAAGGAAGGCTACTAACGTATAGGGATACACAACAGCATCGACTTGGCAGTGCCAATTACGATGAATTGCCTGTAAACCGTCCACTTTGCCCGTTTCATAATAATACACGAAGAGGCTATATGAGGATGCGAATTGATGTAGACCAAGTGAATTACCATAATAATTCACTGGCGAATAACACGCCTCATACATCGAAACCAGAAGAAGGCGGTTATGTCCATTATCCTAAAAAAGTGGAGGGGCATGTCATTCGAGGCCGAAGTGAATCATTTAATGATTTCTTTTCACAGCCGAGAATTTTTTGGAACAGTTTGTCACCTGTTGAAAAGCAGCATACAATCCAAGCGTTTAGTTACCAACTTGGGAAAGTGAAAAGTGAATCCGTTCGACAGCAAAATGTCAATTTATTAGCCAATGTTGATCAGGAACTTGCGACTGTCATTGCAGACAATATTGGGGTAGAGCGACCAACAGGGACGCATGTCCAAGTATCGACAAGCTATCCTTCACTTAGCCAGACGAGTACACCGAAATCAGCATATACGTTAAAAGTTGGGGTGTTAATTGGCAACGGATTTGATGCGAGTGAAGTTCAAGCAACCTTAAATACATTGCAACAAGGCGGTGTATTTGTTGAAATTGTTAGTGAGCGATTAGGTGTAGTCACCGGTTCAGATGGAACAGAACTAAAAGTTACTCAAACATTTCTAACGACGAGCCCTTATTTGCTTGACGCAATTTACGTTGTAGGTGGCAAAGGGACATATGAAGAAAAATTCGAACAGGATATTTTAAATTATGTAAGAGTTGCCTATACACATTATAAGCCGATTGGCGTTGCTACATCAGGAGGTTCGTATATAGAAACGACAGAGAGAAACAATTTACATGGCGTAGTTTTTGCGAAAGATCGACCTGAATTTGCAAATGAATTCATTAACGCTATCGCCCAGCAACGCTTTTGGGATCGCAAGTAATGTAAAATAAAATACAATGCAAAGAATCAATTACTTATTTTTGTAATTGGTTCTTTTTTACATACAAAGCCTATTACTTTGTATATTAACAATTGCATGTATTTATAATGGATTGGAGTACTATTACGGGACTCGCAAATAATCCTCTAAGCGATGTAGACTACTAATTGGGTAACCTATCATTTCCGCCACACATATATATAGTTGGGGAAGACCTAATGTGTGGAAAGGTGAGTGAAAATGGATAACAATTTTGAAAATGTTGATCAAAATAAGAAACAAGAACAATTGGACGAATATCGTGTAGTAAACGCAGGAAACCCAATGACGACAAATGCATCAAGAAAAGTTTCGGATGATGAGAGGATTTTAACGGCCGGTAAACGGGGACCTGGATTGTTGGAGGATGTTTATTATTTTGAGAAAATGACATCTTTTGTCCGTGAAGAAATACCGGAAAGAAAGGTCCATGCAAGAGGATATGGGGCTTATGGAGAATTTGAATGCTATCAGTCAATGAAACAGTATACGAAGGCAGGATTTCTGCAGGAGGCTGGCAAAAAAACACCTTTGATCGTCCGATTCTCTACGGTACAGGGAAGTAAAGGTTCAAAGGATACAGCACGGGATTTGCGTTGCTTAGGTGTTAAGTTTTATACAGAAGAAGGAAATTATGATATGACGATGATTTCGTTCCCTGTTTTAATTAACCAGGATGCGATGAAATTTCCTGACGTTATGCATGCATATCAACCAGAACCGCGAACGGGTATGCCACAAGCATCGGGTGCGCATGATACCTTCTGGGATTACGTTGCGAATAACCCCGAAGCACTTCATATGACGTTATGGGTTATGTCAGATCGCGGCATTATTAGAAGTTATCGGATGATGGAATCCTGGTCTGTTAATACGTACCTATTTGTCAATGATCAAGGGGTCGCGACATTTGTAAGATTTGTTTGGAAACCTGTACTTGGGTCGCATTCTTTGCTTATGGATGAGGCGCAGAAAATCGGCGGCATCGATCCCGATTATCACCGTCGGGATTTAAGAGAGGCGATCGATCGAGGCGCTTTTGCGGAATATGAATTAGGTGTTCAGTTAATTCCGATGGAAGATGAATTTAAATATGATTTTGATATTCTGGATTCTACAAAATTTTGGCCTGAAGAGCTTATCCCTGTCCAAATCATCGGCAAGATGACGTTAAATCGGAATGTGGATAATGAGTTTGCAGAGCTTGAACAAGTAGCATTCAACCCAGCAAATGTCGTTCCTGGAATTGACTTTTCAAATGATCCTGTTTTACAGGGAAGGTTAATTGCTTACCGGAGTGCACAATATCATCGTTTGGGAAGTAAAAACTATGAGGATTTACCAGTTAACCGACCTGTTTGTCCATTCCATAATAATCAGCGAAAAGGATACATGAGGTATCGGATTGATGTTGATGAAACGAGTTACCATAGAAACTCCTTAGAAAACAATACACCGTATACAACCCCGCCTGAACAAGGGGGATATGAGCATTACCCTATGAAAGTGGAGGGGCGTGTCACACGGGAGCGCAGTGAAAAATTCGATGACTATTTTACACAGCCAAGGATTTTCTGGAATAGTTTAACGCCTATTGAAAAGCAGCATATGATCGAAGCGCTTAGCTATCAAATCGGAAGTTGTAGAAGCAAATCAGTCCGCCAGCAAAGTGCCGATATTTTAGTGAATGTCGATAAAGAGTTGGCCAATATTGTTGCGGATAATGTTGGCGTAGAGCGACCAAATGGAACGCATGTACCGGTTTCAACAAGATACCCTTCTTTAAGTCAGGCAAGCACACCAAAGTATGCATATTCGTTAAAAGTCGGTGTATTGATTGGCGATGGATTTAACGCGAATGAAGTGAGAGCAACTCTTAATACATTGCAGCAGTATGGCGTTTTCGTTGAAATTGTCAGCGAAAAATTAGGCACAGTTACTGCTTCAGATGGTACTGTAATGGAAGTTACCAATACATTTTTAACGACAAGTCCTTATTTGTTGGATGCGCTCTATGTAGTAGGAGGAGAGTCAGACAACGAAATGAAATTTATGCAGGACATTATGGAATTTGTAAGAGTTGCCTATACACATTATAAGCCGATTGGTATCGCTGCATCGGGGCGTTCATATTTACAAACAACAGATAGAAACAATTTGGATGGCGTCGTATTTGCAGAAAACAATCCGAACTTTGCAAATGAATTCGTCAATGCAATTGCCCATCAACGATTTTGGGATCGAACGTAAAGAAAAAAACACACATGGATTGATAGGATCACCATGTGTGTTTTTATATTATTCAGCGATAGGTCCGCCTTTTTGGACGAAATCATCGGAAACGTACTTAAATTTCTTGAAGTTTTCACGGAAAAGGTGAGCGAGTTCTTTTGCTTTTTTGTCATAAGCTGCTGGATCGCTCCAAGCGTTGCGAGGGTTCAGAACTTCGCTTGGAACGCCTTCAATTGCTTTCGGCATAGCAAGGCCAAAAATTTCATTTACTTCGAATTCAATATCGTTCAATTGTCCGGCGATTGCAGCATTTACCATTGTACGAGTATGTTTGAGCTCCATACGCTTACCTACGCCATATTCGCCGCCAGTCCAGCCAGTGTTGACAAGGAACACTTGTGCATTATGCTCGTCAATTTTTTGCCCTAACATTTCTGCGTATACTGTCGCAGGCAACGGCAGGAACGGAGAACCGAAGCAAGTTGAGAAGGTTGCTTCAGGAGCAGTAATCCCACGTTCAGTGCCGGCTAATTTCGAAGTGAAGCCGCTAAGGAAATGATACATCGCTTGCTCTTTCGTCAATTTAGAAATTGGAGGCAACACGCCGAATGCATCAGCAGTTAAAAACACAATTGTTTTCGGATGGCCAGCCATTGACGGCTTTGCAATGTTTTCGATATTATGGATTGGATAAGCAGCACGCGTGTTTTCAGTTAATGAATTATCATCATAATCAGGAACTCGTGTTTTGTCATCCAAAACTACGTTTTCAAGCACAGAGCCAAAACGGATTGCACCGAAAATTTCTGGTTCTTTTTCTTTTGATAAGTTGATGCATTTCGCATAGCAGCCGCCTTCGATGTTAAAGACGCCGTTATCGGACCAGCCATGCTCATCATCGCCAATCAATTTGCGTTTCGCGTCTGCAGAAAGCGTCGTTTTGCCTGTACCGGATAGTCCGAAGAATAGTGCGACATCGCCTTCTTCTCCTACGTTAGCGGAACAGTGCATCGGCAGGATGCCGTGCTCAGGCAGCAAGTAGTTCATTACTGAGAAAATCGATTTTTTCATTTCTCCAGCATATTCAGTTCCGCCGATTAGCACGATGCGTTTTTCGAGAGAAACGATAATAAATGTTTCGGATTCAGTGCCGTCGACTGCTGGGTCTGCTTTAAAAGTAGGAGCCGATAAGATTGTAAATTGTGCCTCATGTGTAGTAAGCTCTTCTTCAGTCGGGCGGATGAATAAGTTATGGACAAATAAGTTTTGCCATGCAAATTCATTGACGACTTGAATGGAAAGCTGCGATTCTTTATCCGCACCTGCATATCCTTTGAAAACGAATAATTCGTCTTTCGCTTTCAAGTGGTTGATAACTTTTGTATATAATGAATCAAAAATTTCTTGAGAAATCGGCCGGTTCACTTTGCCCCAATCGATTTTGTCTTTTGAAGAAGGTTCCTCAACAATGAATTTATCCTTAGGGGAGCGCCCTGTATACTTGCCGGTTTCAGCAGATAGCGCACCATCCGCCGAGAGCTTTGCTTCTCCTCTTGAAGTAGCTTTCTCGATCAGCTCTGCCACTGAAGGCTGGATATTGACATTAGCTCCTGAAAGCAATTCATTTAGTCCATTTTCGATCTTCGCAGAAATCATATGTTTTGTACCGTCCTTTGCGTATTAATCCCATATAAATGGGTATCATTACATTCCGTAAATAGTATAACACATTAAGAATAATAATCTATACTAATTCAAAACTCAAGCAGTTAAGCTCAAAAAGATTTGACAAAGTGAAAACTTTTTCGTAGCATGGTTACATGAACGGATACTCTTATCCCGAGCTGGCGGAGGGACAGGCCCTATGAAGCCCGGCAACCTGCGTAGTGCAAGCTACGAGAAGGTGCCAAACCTGAGGCAAGGTTTTACACCTTGGACGATAAGAGTGAAAGGTGCTGCATTTGAAATCATGCCTTTCCTCATGTGCATTTACGTGAGCGAAGGGCTTTTTTATCTTCATTAAGATAGAGATCCATCTTTGAAGCGTTGAGATACATTTCACTTTTTAGCGAGAGTTCCTATACTCGACAAATGAAGATAAGCCTCCGGCGGTTGTCATGAATTTTGCATTGCGCATTCAGGCGCATGTAAAAAGATGATGCGACTATGCCAAGGCCCAATTGATTTTATCAAGCCCTTAATCCTTGTGTATGTTGACGTCGACTCTCTTCAGGCGTGGAACTATCTGGGAAAAATAGAGTACCGTATCAATATTTGCAAGCCGTTAAGGAGGAAATTATAATGACAAACCGCCGACTGTTTACTTCAGAATCAGTAACGGAAGGACATCCAGACAAAATGTGCGACCAAATTTCGGATGCCATTTTGGACGCTATTTTAGAAGAAGATCCGAATGCACGAGTCGCATGCGAGACGACAATTACGACAGGATTAGTGCTTGTGATCGGAGAAATCACAACAACGACTTATGTCGATATTCCAAAAGTTGTTCGGGATACTGTGAAAGAAATCGGCTATACTCGCGCCAAGTTCGGATTCGATTGGGAGACATCTTCCGTTTTAACTTCGATCGACGAACAATCGCCTGATATTGCTGCGAGCGTTGACCAAGCTTTAGAAGCACGGGAAGGAACGATGACGGACGAAGAATTGGAAGCAATCGGAGCGGGCGACCAAGGATTAATGTTTGGGTATGCTTGCAATGAAACACCAGAACTGATGCCGATGCCAATTAGTTTGTCCCATAAGCTGTCACGCAGACTAGCGGAAGTGAGAAAAAATGATACGCTTCCTTATTTGCGTCCGGATGGTAAAACGCAAGTGACAGTTGAGTATGATGACAACAATCGTCCAATACGGATTGATACAATCGTCATTTCTACACAGCATCATCCTGATACGACACTTGAACAAATCCAGCAAGACATTAAAGAGCATGTCATTTATCCAGTCGTACCGAAAGAGTTATTGGATGAAGATACAAAATACTTCATCAACCCTTCAGGTCGTTTCGTTATCGGCGGTCCGCAAGGAGATGCCGGATTAACAGGACGAAAAATCATCGTTGACACGTACGGTGGATATGCTCGCCATGGCGGCGGAGCCTTCTCCGGAAAAGACGCGACGAAAGTTGACCGTTCCGCTTCCTACGCAGCGCGTTATGTAGCGAAAAACATTGTCGCTGCAGGACTTGCAGAGCGTTGCGAAGTGCAGTTGGCGTATGCGATCGGTGTTGCGAAACCTGTCTCTATTTCGATTGATACATTCGGAACAGGAAAAGTTGAGGAAAGCAAATTGGTTGAGCTTGTGCGCGAACTATTCGATTTACGCCCTGCAGGCATAATCAAAATGCTTGACCTTAGACGTCCAATTTATAAACAAACTGCAGCATATGGCCATTTCGGCCGCACGGATGTTGAGCTTCCTTGGGAGCAGACAGACAAAGCGGCAGAGTTGGTTGAAAGAACCGGTTTGTCAGTACGGTAATAAAATATTCATGTGGGAAGCAAGGGTTCATTCCTTGCTTTCTTTTTTTATTGTAGGTATATGAAACACCTCGCTCGAAATGTGTAGAGAACCGTTAAAATGAAGAGCTGAATCGCTCGAAATCTGCAAGTGTCCCCTCGAATGTTGTGTAAAATGGCTTGAAGAACCCCTGTCTCTGCTTGAATGCGGAAGTGCTTGAAGTTTTCATGTATCCGCTCGAAGTGTGTGGATAACCGCTTGAAGCCCTCGTTCTCTGCCCGAATTGGGTGTTAAGACGCTCGTATTACAGCTGAATCCGCTCGTATGGTGTTATAGAACGCATAAACTACACGTTTGCCGCTCGATACTAATTCGTTAATTACAAGCATTACAAAAGGTTGTAGCACCCAACAAAACATAAAACAGACGCTGCCCCTCTTCAGAGCAGCGCCTGTTTATTTTTGCATCTTTTTATAAACCTGTCCTTTTTCAACATAGCTGTTGACGATGCGCAACATATCTTCGCGGTCTTCGTCGTTTAATTCACGGACTACTTTTGCTGGAGAGCCCAATGCCAATGTGTTTGGCGGGATTTTCTTGCCGGGGGGTACGAGGCTGCCGGCACCGATAAATGCGCCTTCGCCAATTTCTGCGCCATCTAAAATAATTGCTCCCATTCCAATAAGAGCACCTTTACGGATGATACAGCTATGTAATGTTGCTTTATGCCCAACAGTTACATCGTCTTCAATAAGCAGAGTGCGATTCGGGCTTTGGTGCAAGCAGCTTAAATCTTGGATACTTACACGCTCGCCAATTATGGTTGGCGCTACATCTCCCCGGATAACGGTGTTGAACCAGATTGAACTATTTGCGCCAATTGTTACATCCCCTGTAATTGTTGCGTAGTCAGCGACATAGACAGAAGGGTGAATTTTTGGAGATTTTTCTCCATACGGATAAATCATGATGACCACCTCATTTTATCAAAATCGTGTATAATCTATCATATCATAAAAAACATGATGATCTTTTAATCTAATTGAATTGCACGAACGGAGGACGATGGAACATGTGGAAATGGGAAGCAGAAGGACAGCCGAAAGCGGTTGTTGTCATTGTCCATAATGCATATGAACATCATCGTCGATATGCATGGCTCATTCAAGAATTACGCATAGGCGGTTTTCATGTTGTAACGAGCGATTTACCTGGCCATGGCGAGGAAAAGGGCAATAAACTACACGATGAATCTTTTGAGTCTTATGTGCGTCATGTGAAAAGCATGATGGAAATCGGTTTGCAAGACGGCTTGCCTATGTTTGTCATTGGACATGGATTAGGCGCTACGCTCATTATGCACATTTTACAAACTCAGAAATTGGAATGCGCGGGTTGTATTTTCATGTCTCCTTGGCTGTCGCTGAAACACCAGCCATCTAAATTTTCGGGAGTATTAACAAAGTTATCGAGCTCCGTTAAATTAAAGCATGATGTGACGATTGAGATGCTGACGAAAAATTACGACCTGCATGTTGAATATCAAAATGATCGATTTTATAGTTCAACAGTTGTCACATCTTGGTATCGCGAGCTGCTGTCGATGATGAAGTCGGTCATGGCGCACGAAGAGAGTATTCAAGATGTGCCGATGTTAATTCAGACGGGGGAGAATGACAAAATCACCGATATTTCATTTGCGAAAAAATGGTTGCAAAATCAACAGCTCTCCGAATTTCAATATAAAGAATGGAAAAGGCTCTACCATGATTTACATCAAGAGCCTGAGCGAGTAGAAGTGTATTTATACATTCAAGCTTTTATGGACAATGTGCTTCGATCATTAGGTTACGTTATAGATTCAAATCATTAAGGGAGTGGTTGAGATGACAGTTATCGGTTTTGTAAGACATGGGGTAACAGCTTGGAATAAAGAAGGCAGGGCGCAAGGCAGTTCAGACGTCCCTTTGGATGAAGAAGGGATTGAAATGGCCGGACGTGTCGCTAAACGATTGTCTACTGAACAATGGGATGCCATTTACACAAGTCATTTAAGCCGTGCGAAAAAAACGGCGGAAATTATAGCTGAGAAACTGCCGCAAGCTATGTTCGTTGTCGATCAGCGTTTGGCGGAGCGAGGTGGCGGATTAGTTGAAGGCACGACCGAAGCGGAACGCATCGAAAAATGGGGCATCAATTGGAAAGAATTGGACCTCGGTTTCGAGCCGCATGATGCAATTATTGAAAGAGGGATGGCCGCCATTCGAGATATAAAAGAAAAGCACCCAAATGAAAGGGTACTGTTGATTAGCCACGGAGCTTTTATTAAAAGACTATTCAATGAACTCATTCCGGATGAACAATATGAAAAAAGCTTGGATAACACATCAGTAACTATAGTCGAATTGTCGGATGAAAGAAATAGATGCCACTTATTCAACTGTACAGCGCATTTAAAGCAGGCAATGGATGCATAGCACAAAAATTTATAGACTCTACTAACTTGTATCAGCAGTCTTTAGAGAATATTGTAGTGGAAATCATTTTCTATAAATCATTTAAGGCAAAAGTTCGTTATAATAGATAATAGCTTTGAATGGATGGAGGAATTGAATCGTGAAAAAAGAAACAAAAAAAGAGATTTTCTCATGGGTGAAATCACTTGTTATCGCATTTGCTTTAGTTTTAATCGTACGGCAGTTTTTATTTTCTCCTGTATTAGTCTCAGGACAATCAATGGAACCGACATTCGAATCGAATAACCGGGTCGTCATTTCCAAAATCCACAAACTGGATCATTTCGATTTAGTCGTTTTCCATGCGCCGAATTCAAAGGAAGACTATATTAAACGAGTAATCGGGCTGCCTGGCGATACAGTTGTCATGAAGGATGATCGTCTTTTCATAAACGGAAAAGAATATGATGAGCCTTATATTCAGGAAAACAAAGATAAATTGTTCAAAGATCAGAAACTGACGCAGGACTTTGAAGTAACCGTACCAGAAGGTCAGCTTTTCGTCTTGGGCGATAACCGGAGGAATAGCACAGATAGTCGTGCGATTGGCTGTATCGATGAGTCCTCTGTCGTTGGAAAAGTGGAATTCAGATTTTATCCATTCAATTCAATCGGCTTTCCAAAATAATTATTTTGATGATTACATTTCTCCATTGAGGGTATTCTAAAAAGGACTATTTTTGGAGGAGTGATCAAGTTGGCTGAAGATAAGCGACATAAGCGTGCTCACAATGAAGCGGACAATGAGACAAAGGCAAATATGGCCGGTGTGGAATATTCGGACGAGCAAAGACGTCAAAATGAAGTTGCCTCCACTGCATATACGGGTAGTAAAAATGAGAAAGTCGATATTCAAAATGACAAGCTTGAGTCTGGCGGATTTTAACGTAATTATGAAAAGAAACCTCTGCGTAAAATAGCGTAGAGGTTTTTCTTTTGTGTATCTAAACAAATGGGTGTTCGTATGTTACAGTATGTGTAGGAACATATTGAAGGAGCAAATGGCAATGGATGATTTTTTTGAACGAAAGAAAAAGGAATTGAATATCGAATTAAATGAAATACAAAAATTAGCCGTCATGCAATCGGAAGGCCCTTTGCTTCTTTTATCATGCCCCGGTTCAGGTAAAACTACAACAATCATCATGAAAATTGGTTACTTACTTGAAGAAAAAAACGTGCCTGCAAGCCGTATTAAGGCAATTACGTTCAGCAGGGCTTCTGCTAGGGATATGGCTGAGCGGTTCAAGAAATTTTTTCCTGATCAAAAACCAGTGGAATTTTCGACAATACATAGCTTGGCATTTACTATTACACGTCAGTTTTTGCAAAAGACGGGTGTAACCTATGATCTAATAGAAGGATCTAATAGCAGGAAAGGATCTGTGCAAAAGCATTTTCTATTAAAAGATTTATATAAAAAGGTTCTAAAAGAAGATTGCACAGAGGATGAATTAACTGCACTTTCAACTTTTATCAGTTCTTTGAAAAACCGTATGATTCCTTTTAATGAATGGCAAGAGATTGAAGGGCCTTTTGAAAGAGCGGGACAAATTGCGTTACAGTACGAACAGATGAAAACACGTACATACAAACATTTACTCTTAGATTTTGACGATATGCTCACAATTGCTGAACAAGCATTGCGCACGGATGAAGAGTTGGCGGCTTATTATCAAGGCTTATATGATTATTTGCTTACCGATGAAAGTCAGGATACGTCTCTTGTCCAACATCGAATTATTGAGCATATCGTCGCTTTCCACGGCAATTTATGTGTTGTGGCGGATGACGATCAGTCCATTTATACATGGCGAGGAGCAGAACCGGATTATTTATTGGACTTCAAAAAGGTTTATCCGGATGCTCAATTGCTGAAAATGGAAAGAAATTATCGATCTTCAAAGGAAATTGTCGATGCATCAGCTCTTTTCATTGAGCGAAACAAGAACCGCTATCCGAAAAAAATGCATACAGCTAATCCGGAAGCAGGGCCGATCCAGATCAAACAATTGGAAGATCCCAAACGGCAGTTAGAATATATTACATATGAATTACTAAATGAGCAACGTTTGAACGAAGTGGCAATTTTATTTCGAAATAATTCTTCCTCAACCTTATATGTGAATGAATTGCACCGCCGAGGCATCCCTTTCTATATGAAAGATGCGGATGACAAGTTTTTCTCCCATTGGGTCGTTGAGGATATTTTGAATTTCATGCGTCTCAGCTTCAATATGACTCGGAAGGATATATTTTTAAAAATCATTATGAAAATGAACGCTTATATTTCCAGATCAATGATCATTACTTTTGAACGAACAAATACAAGGGGCAATGTTTTTGATTCGTTTATGGAGTGTGTGGATTTAAAAAAAGACCAAATCGACAAATTGAAGCATTATCAAGAGGTATACGATAAAATTCCTCAAATGCGTCCAGCACAAGTCATTCGAATGATTCGCTATGAATTGGACTATGAAGAGGCGTTGAAAAGCCGCGCGAAAAAATTTGGTTTTCGTTTCGATCAGCTTTCAACAATTTTGGATACGCTTGAAGGGATTGCGTCTCAATTAAAGACGATGGTTGAATTTGCGAATCGTTTAAAAGAGCTTGAGCAAGCCGTCCAGAAAGCGAAATATCACCCTTCCGAAAATGCTGTGACACTTTCCACTTTCCATAGCGCAAAAGGATTAGAGTTTAGACGAGTGTTTATGATTGATCTCGTCAAGGGAATCATTCCTTCAGACGAAGATGAAAAAGACCGAACGCTTTTGGAAGAGGCAAGGCGATTATTTTACGTTGGCATGACAAGGGCAAAAGAGCGATTAGAATTGCTTTCCTATCAGTCAGTGGATGGAAAACAGAAAGAGGACTCGAAATTCATTAACGAAATGCGAGGGATCTTAATGAAACCTGAAGAGAGGAAAATGGAGAAGCTGCAAAAAGCGGATGTATCGATTCCTTTAAATCCAGACGGAATCTGTCAAAGGGAAGAATTATCCGTAGGCATGCACATATCTCACAGAGTATTTGGCCGCGGAACGATTCAAGAAATCACCGATGAAATGGTGTCCATTCTTTTCGGAAATACAGAAAAACGTTTATCTCTTGAAATGGTCTTATCCCGTAGGCTGTTGGAAAAGGTAGCTGTATGAAAAACGCTTTGTTCGTCGGTATTGCTGGTGCATTTGGTGCAATTGCGAGAGTGTGGATGGGCACGATTTTTCATAGTGAGGCCTTTCCATTCGGCACGCTCATTCCGAATTTAATCGGATCGTTTTCATTATGTTTTCTATCCGGAGGGGCAATTCGGAAACTGACTTCGGATGAATCATTACAAACTGCCGTCACGACAGGTTTTTTAGGTTCCTTTACAACTTTCTCCGCGTTTAGTTTAGAGACTGTAGAGCTGTTTCAAAATGGACAACATCTGTTAGGCATTGCCTATTTGTTATTGAGCATAGTTGGCGGACTGGCTGCTGGATTGTTAGGCAGCAGCGTATCTCGTAAGAAGGTGTCAGTATGACCTTTGCAGATCTTGCCATAATCGGATTAGGCGGGGGCATCGGCACATTGATTCGATACATTCTTGCATTGAAATGGAATGCAACACGTTCATTGCCAATAGGGACTTTATTCGTCAACTGGTCGGGTTCTTTTTTGATCGGTTTCATAGCAATGCTCAACTTGAATAGTTTATGGACGTATTTTATCATTTCAGGCATTGCGGGTGGGATGACGACTTTCTCTACGCTCAATAAAGAGTTAGTGATCTTATGGAAAGATGGTAAAAGAAAAATATTTTTCTTTTATTTAATTGGAACGTATAGCATCGGAATTTTCTTCGCTTACTTAGGGATTGTGGCGGGTAGGTTACTGGCGCCATAATCCTTTTTCTGTTTGCTAATTGAATGGTCCAGCAGCTACAATATTGAAGTCTCAACTGATCGGATTCTATGGAAGAAAGGCATACGAATCGATCTTGAAACGAATGTACGAAATAACTTTAGAAAGGAAGTAACAAGTTTGAGCAGTAAAAGAAGAAATAAAAAGAAGAAAAATAGTGTGCTGTCAGCAGTCGTTGTAATTATTTTGGCAGCTGTCTATTTGGTCTGGGGAAAAGAAGATGCAGAACCGACCCGTTCGGGGCTTATTCCGGTTGAACTCATTAAAACAATTGATGGCGATACAATTAAGATCAAATACGAGGGCAAGGAGCAAAATGTCCGTTATTTATTAATTGATACACCCGAAACAAGTCATCCGAGATTAGGAAAGCAGCCTTTCGGAGAGAAAGCGAAGGAGCGGAATCAGGAGTTGCTCAATAGCGGAAAGTTAGAAATTGAATTTGATATAGGCGAAAAATATGATAAATATAATAGACTATTAGCTTATATTTATATTGATGGTGAAAGTGTCCAAGAAAAATTATTGGAAGAAGGATTAGCGAGAGTCGCTTATGTCTACCCGCCGAATACACGTCACTTAGATGCATATGAAAAGGCACAGGAGCGCGCTAAAAAAGCAGGGATCGGCATTTGGACATTAGAAGACTATGCAACGGATCGTGGATTTGATAGCGATACCTATTCCATTACTGACAAAAATACAGAAACGAATTCCAAAGCTGATGCTGAGGAATCCTTTAAGAACTGTACGGAGCTGAGGAAAAAATACCCGAACGGTGTTAAAAAGGGGCATCCTGCTTATTCTGAAAGGATGGATGGCGATAAGGATGGCTATGCTTGTGAATGAACAATGGAGTTGGAAGCACGGAGTCTTGGGGCTGAAGTTGTCGCTAGCGATGCGGATGTTTCAAATGCAGAGGATGTAGATCGTTTCGTATCGATTGCAGAGAAATCCTACAAACCTCAAAAAGACTGTAGACAAAGTGAAAAGATGCTTTGTCTACAGTCTAATGGATAATTAGTTTATCTAAACGGGTATACTGATTTTTGGTATAACCAATTTCGTTTATAACGAACAACGTTTTACGTTTTAAATAATGTTATAATCAATCGAAAGAAAACGAATTATGCAAAGGATGGTTCGCATGACAAAAACATCAAAAACAACTCTTAAAATGAACCGCAAGTTTAAAGTTCCAGCAGAAAAAGTGTTTGCCGCGTGGACGAACGAAGAATTTCAAAAAAAGTGGATGTTTACTATGGAACATACGAATAAAATTGCAAAGAGTGATCCTCGAGTCGGCGGAACATGGGAAATTGTGGATCACCGAGGTGGAAAAGACTACCGAGCCATTGGCGAATATAAATTGGTGGAACCGCCAACAAAACTCGTATTCACATTCAAAATGCCTCAATTTAGTGATTTAGAAGACGACATTACAGTCGAGATTCATCCGTTAGATTCAAGTTGTGAAATGATCTTCACACAAGAAATTAACGTTCCCCATGAAGAAGGTTGGACAGAAGAAGATATTGAAAAAGCACATGAAGAATGGAAGAAAGAGACCGAAGAAGGATGGCATTATATGTTTTTAGGTTTGAAAGAATTAGTAGAAACAGGGAAAATTACATATCCAACATTGTAGTATAAAGAACCTACCGAATCCACATTACTTTGAAGAAAAAATCCTGAGCCGTTGTTAAGGGCATGCCTCCTATTCTGAAATGATGGATGGTTAGCTTGAATGGTAGATAAATCAAGGACAGATTGTGGAAATAATCTGCTTTGCAACAGTTCACCAAATTTAGTACCGAGTCAATCGAAGTCTTAATTTCAGTGATGATTACTGAAATTAAGACTTTTTTATTTTACACTTTTGCATTTACTTATATAAGCATATAATTATATTGTTGTTAACAAGGAGGGTTTAATATGAGTACAAGAGTGACAGCTGATCTACAACAGGCTTCACAGCTTCTGAAACTATTAGGCGATCGAACACGTTTGACGATGATGAAGCTTCTGTCTACTCATGATTGTTGTGTCTGCGAATTTGTTGCGATATTCAACATGAGCCAACCAGCCATTAGCCAGCATTTACGTAAGATGAGAGACAACGGCTTAGTGAAAGAAGAGAGAAGAGGGCAATGGATTTTTTATTCGATAAATCGAGAGCATGAAGATTATCATTTGATACAGAGCATCCTTGACCAGTTGCCAAACCAAGATCAATTAATTGTCGAGTTGGAACAACAAGGTTTACGCATTTCGTGCGAATAGGGAGGTACAGTTATTGGTTTCAGTTATAACTGCGTTAAGTATTTTTATGATTACGCTAGTGTTTGTAATTTGGCAGCCAAAAAATTTATCAATCGGATGGACGGCTTGCATTGGCGCCGCGATTGCACTCTTATTGGGAGTCGTTGATTTTAATGATGTCTTGGACGTTACAAGTATTGTATGGAATGCGACATTAGCGTTCGTGGCCATTATTATCATTTCTTTAATTTTAGATGAGATCGGATTTTTCGAGTGGGCTGCGTTGCATATGGCACGTATTGCGAATGGTAGCGGTATCCGAATGTTCATTTACGTCAGTATTTTAGGTGCTATCGTTGCAGCTTTATTTGCGAATGACGGTGCAGCGTTGATTTTAACACCGATTGTGCTGTCGATGGTGCGTAATTTGAAGTTCAGTGAAAAAATGGTCTTTCCATTCATCATGGCGAGCGGCTTTATCGCTGATACGACATCTTTGTCTTTCGTCGTCAGCAACTTGGTGAACATCGTTTCAGCCGACTTTTTCGGAATTGGTTTTGTCGAATATGCAACAAGGATGATTGTTCCAAATCTGTTTGCGCTTTTGGCAAGCATCTCTGTGCTTTATTTATTTTTTCGTAAAAGTATTCCGGGAAAATATGACATGGCGGATTTGAAGCAGCCAAACGAGGCAATCAAAGACCGTAAAATGTTTAAGCTGTCATGGTTTGTGTTGGCAGTATTATTAATTGGCTATTTTCTAAGTGAATTTTTACAGATTCCCGTCTCTTTCATTGCGATAATAGCCGCGTTTTTCTTTTTGCTAATGGCAAATAAAAGTCCAGCAGTGGAGACTAAACAAGTGCTGAAAGGAGCACCATGGGCAATCGTCTTCTTTTCAATTGGGATGTATGTTGTTGTGTATGGTTTGAAAAATGCTGGTTTGACGGTCATCCTGTCAAATCTTATTCAACTTGCTGCTGATCAAGGATTATTGACCGCGACGCTTTCTATGGGCTTTATCGCTGCTTTTTTATCTTCCATCATGAATAACATGCCAACAGTCATGATCGATGCTTTAGCAATTGCAGAAACGAATACGTCAGGAGTCATTAGAGAAGCACTCATTTATGCAAATGTAATAGGATCGGACTTAGGGCCAAAAATTACACCGATCGGATCCTTAGCAACTTTGTTATGGCTGCATGTGCTTTCTCAAAAGGGCGTAAAAATCAGCTGGGGCTCGTATTTTAAAGTCGGTATTATCTTAACGATTCCTACGTTGTTCATTACACTATTTGGATTGTATTTATGGTTGTGGATTTTATAAATGTATTAAGAAAGGGATAATCTATTGTTGTGAAAAAGACATTGTACTTTCTATGCACGGGGAACACATGCCGCAGCCAAATGGCCGAGGGATGGGGAAAGCAAATGTTAAGCGACAATTGGAATGTATTCAGTGCAGGTATTGAAGCACACGGAGTAAATCCTTTAGCCATTAAAGTCATGTCAGAGGCCGGGATTGACATTTCTGATCAAACATCGGATAAAGTCGATCATGCTATTTTGAAGAACGCGGATCTTGTCGTGACGCTTTGTGGAGATGCTGCAGATCATTGTCCAACGACTCCATCATCCGTACAACGTAAACATTGGGGATTTGATGATCCTGCTAAGGCGACAGGCACTGAAGAAGAGATTTGGAGGGAGTTTCAACGCGTACGTGATGAGATCGGTGAACGGATTAGAAAGTTTGTCAGGGAGGAAGCATAATGATCTTATAAACTGGGCCATGCCAACCTATACTGAAAAAATAACTAATACTTGTCTGCCTAATCACTTACATAGTTCGAAAAACCTCTTGACATTTACGACAGACATGATAAGATTCAAAACAATATAGCGCGCTATAAATTTAATTGTATAACCTTGGAGATTTGGCGCAGTAATGTCGTCGTAGGCAGCAATAAGAAACTGAATGGTCGATGGAAATTCAGGCAGCGACGAACATGAAGTACACCAAAAGCAATTCTCCTTTTTGAATGAAGTGGATGACGGCTTATGCTGTCTTCAATTAGGGTGGTATCGCGGAGAACTTCTTCGTCCCTTGTGTAGGGATGAAGGGGTTCTTTTTTATTTGGTTCTATAATATTTGTTGGGGTATTCACACAAATTCAACAAAAAAAAGCACGTAATCACCATTTCTTTTATACTTGAATTGTCGGAAAACAAGTAAACGAA
>NZ_JBHTLT010000110.1:0-19095 GCF_042679045.1 Sporosarcina contaminans
CCACCTGTTCTATTTTAGGGACTTATTGGACAGCCCCTTTCTTCATGTAACCGAACGCCAATTATTTGAATTTACATTTCAATAAGTATACAATATCAAATTTTCCTAACTCATCCATACGATTTTCCATATCGCCGTAAAAACCGGTAGATAGAGAGCTGACACTCTCCTGTTCGTTTCTTGCATAACCGATATAACCTAATACGATATCTTCCTCGATCGAAATGGCATCTGATGAATTGCTTCCCCAAATGGCGCTCATTTCCTCTTTATTGATCATTTCCGGATTCCATCCAGTACCTATGTTGCCATCGCTGCTTATACTGACAGTAAAAGTGGCTGGATCGCTTTCTTGAGACATTCTTGATGTCGTAAAAATCATTGTTCCGCTATTTTTGATTTCCATGGATAGATGATTGACCTCGCCAATGAATTTACCTGCCTCGTACTTATCTACCCACACTTCCGCTTCTTTATAATGATCATCGGTTGTAAAATCAAATACAAAAGATTGTTCTGCTGTACTTGTAAGTATAGCTTTTTCCCTTTCAGACAACTTCGCTTCGGAAATGGAGTTCATCTGCAAATTTCTCCCACAGCCCACCAACGAAAAAGAAAGTAGCAAAATCATAAAAAAAAATACTTTTTTCAATTTGGTTCCCCCAATACCAGTTTTGTCATCTTAAAACGTATGGCTGTGATTTCAAGATTTGCTTTTTCTCATGCGCGTCCGGAACATCAGTTGAATGAAAACTTCCGCGAATACTAATCCCATCGCAATGGCACCTGATACCATGAAAGCCCGTGAAGCGAATGAAATAGCAGTGAGATAATCGTTTTCCACAATATGGCGCATTGCATTATACGCCATCCCCCCTGGAACGAGCGGAATTATACCTGCCACACTAAAGACGATCATCGGTGTTTTAAATCGTCTTGCGTATATATGTGCAACGAGCGCGACTACGAACGCACCTAAGAACGAAGATCGAACAGGATCTTCTGTCATCGTATTGAAAAGACTATAGACGAGCCAACCAGCCATTCCAACTAAGCCGCTATAGAGCAGCATCTTCCTTGGAGCATTGAATATGATGCCGAAGCCCGTCGCCGCAAGAAAGCTTAGGACCGCTTGAATAATCCATTGCACAACTACCACCTACTTTCAGAAAGACAGCACTAAAGCGACGCCCGCCCCGATCGCGAAAGCCGTTAAAAATGCCTCCGCCCCTTTCGATAAACCAGACATGAAATGCCCCGCCATCAAGTCCCGGACAGCATTCGTAATTAGCAGTCCAGGAACTAACGGCATCACACCACCGATTATGATTTTATCCAGCTCTGAACCTAACTGGAACTGCACCGCTAGATAACCGATCAATGCGACAAATAGTGATGCAATAAATTCTGCAAAAAATTTCACTTTTGTTAATTCCTGTATAAGCATTACAAAAGTATAGCCGATTGCCCCTGAAAGGACTGCGGCTGGAAAATCGGTCCAAATACCTTCAAATAGTAATAAAAAACTGCCGCTTGCAATACCTGCCGCCAAAATTTGCAACCAAACCGGAAATGATACATTCGCCTTTTCAATTTTCCGCAAACGATCATACGCTTCCTCCAATGAGTAATCGCCGGTAGATAATTTTCTGGAAATATCGTTGACAAGCGCTATTTTCTCAAGATCGGTCGAGCGATTTTTAATGCGGCTTAATTTTGTATGATGCGGACTGCCTGGTGATAATATGATGCCAGTTGGCGTTACAAAACTTTCGATCGAATGAAGCTCCTGCGTTCGAGCCATTCGTTCCATCGTATCTTCCACCCGATACGTTTCCGCGCCCGCTTCCATCATAAGTCGGCCAGCCAATAGGCAACAATCAATCGCTAATTCTTTATCAGTAGACAAGATCAGCCCCCCTTGTCTGTTCTATTTAACCCGCCTAAACAGGCAGCGTTATCTCTATCCGTAATCGCATAGCTATAATCGGCTCAACAATCAGTCAGTAAAAGGCATAAGACCTTGTAACGCTCCCATTTGAAGTTTCACTTTACCCCATCTTATCGAAGCATATTTAAAAACACAATATCGAAAAAGGAGCAGTATCTTTCGCTTTTTTAACAGTGATTGTCTTATATGAGTTGAACTCATAATTCAAAGAAAAAACGGGACAATTCGTCCCGTTTTCATTGTATATTCAATTTGCCCGTTTCTTTGTAAGTATCTATTTCATAACTCGTTATTTCGGAATGGGAAAGTGTATACAGATGGTTTCCGCTATAAATAATGCGCTGAATTTGCTTTTCCCATTCTTCATATTGCTGCCCCTTCGCTTTCCGCTTGATCAAATCACCCTTTAGGACAATTCCTTTTTCAGGTGTGATTTCATAAATCAACGCTCCCGAACCGATGTAATTCACCTCGTGATTTTTCTCGCCTTCCTCATAAATACTTGCAGGGAAACCGTACAAGTTTTGCTTCGGCTGCCTGAACAGTGCTTTATGATCATATTGCAAAGGTGAATGCGTTCCCGAGCCGCCGATAATTGTTTTATCTTTCTCTTTCGGATTCGAAAAATCGGTAACGTCAAACAAAGAGAGTTTCATCCCTTTCGTCCGGATAATCGGCTCGCCGCCAGAAGGATTTTTCTCTGCGACAGTGTCATATCCAAAACCAATGAGATGATTTTCATCGATTGGATGCAAATAATTGGAGAAGCCCTCTATCTTTAATTCTCCTAAGACGGTCGGTTTCGCAGGATTCGCTACGTCTATGACAAATAACGGGTCAGTTTCCCGAAAGGTGACGATATATGCTTTCTCTCCCATAAATCTTGCAGAGTAAATGCGCTCCCCTTTTGCCATTCCTTTTACCGAACCAGTCAATTTCATGTTTTCATCGAAAATATATAAATGATTTTGCGATGGCCTTTGGGTGTTCCACATATTTCCTTCTGTCATTGCGACACGGAAATGATCATTATACTCATCCATCGAAAATTGATTCAACACTGTTCCTTTCATTTCAGCTGAACGTTGAAATGTTACATTGACACCGTCCAATTTATATTTAAAAAACGCTGTCGACATATTCTCCGGATTCCAAATCATCTTCTCTTCCATACCATTATTTTTTTCAAATTGCGTAGCTGTTAAATATAGATGATCCTTCGTCATGTACACGATCTCGCTGCTCCCTAAAAATCCTTTCGTCTTTAAAGTGCTTTTTGCAGGAGTCGATAAGTCGATTGCAGTAATAATGGAATAAGTAGGCTCAACAGCCCCTGGTAAAATCGAAATGTCTTCATAAGCCATATAAGATTTTGCTTTTTTCTCAGATGAATCATAAAGCGCGGGACGTAATTTTTCTCCTTCTAAATCTTCCATAATCCAATACATCGGCTGCATATTCGTTATAACATATAACAAATCACCTGTTTTACGCGCCGTGTTCATGTATCCTTCTGCGCCAATTTCCCGAATAAGCTGCGGCTTTGCCTTATCCGTGATCGAATACAGTCGAACTGTCGTAAAATGATCAAAATTGTAATAGCGTCTATCGTTTCTATCATTTTGTTCCATTTTACTTCCTAAGACGATTAATAGATCATCATGCAAAAACAATTGCATTGGGTTATAGCCTTCTTCTCGCTTAATCTCTGATAAGACTTTCATTTTTTGCGGATTGCGGATATCCGTAATCGTGATTTTTTCTCCTTGGCTAATCGCATATACATATTGGCCGTCTGTTTTGACGAAGTCCGCCTCATCTACTCCCGCTACTTGAACGTTTGTCGTTGAATGGTCAGAGCCGCTGATTGCCGAATCTTCTTTGGCGCTCGATTCTACTGATACTGAATTAGAGGATTCTTCTTCATACTCAATTGCATCCGTTCCGTAAAAGCTTTTTGCTCTCGCAAAATACGCCTCTAAATCTTCTGCAGATTGAACGGAACTGACCGAATCATAAACAGTGAAATCAATCTTTTTCTGTTTTAACGTTTTAAAGAGCTTGCTATGAACGGCCTCATCCTCCAAATTCAGCATATATTCATCAGCCTTTAGTCCATTCACTTTCAACGTTTTCCTATCTTCTGAAAGCTTTAATTCTGCATCTACTTTCTTATTTGCTGAATTTGTAATGAAAACATGCCCTTCATCGATCGCTTTTTTATTTATAGCTGAAGAAAAATGCACCTGCCAACCATGTTCTGCTACCGCCACATTAGCAGCACGCACCTCTACTTTTTGGGACGCAAATAGCAACACAATGACTGTTGCAAACAAAATCGTCCCGAACCAAAGAAATGATTTTCTCAATACATTTCACCCTTTCGAATTCTCCCTTTTCACTATTAGACTGCTAACAGCCAATTTAGTTACACTCTTTCGAAAAGGAAATATTCATAGAATATAAGGAATATGCTATTCTTGATTGGGGAAAAACGAAAGGGGAAATGTTTATGAAAACTCTCACAAGATGGTCAAACACAATAATGGAACGTTTCTTGCCAGATCCGTACATATTTGTAGCGATTTTGACTTTAGTTGTTTTTGCGTTAGGCATAGTTTTTACTGATTCCAATCCACTTGACATGGTCGTTCACTGGGGAGATGGCTTTTGGGAATTACTATCTTTCACGATGCAAATGGTTATCGTATTACTTGCGGGGCATGTTTTAGCAAGCAGTCCAGTTTTTAAGAAGGTGCTAAGTTCACTATCAAGTTCAGCAAAGTCACCAGGATCTGCTATTTTGCTCGTCACTGTCATTTCTTTGATCGCTTGTTGGATCAACTGGGGATTCGGACTTGTTATTGGTGCTTTGTTTGCAAAAGAAATCGCGAAAAAGGTAACAACCGTCGATTACCGGCTGTTAATCGCCAGCGCTTATTCGGGATTTATCGTCTGGCATGGGGGCTTAGGAGGTTCTATTCCGTTATCTATCGCAACGGCAGGTCATCCTTATGCAAATCATATGGGTGTAGTTCCTACATCCGAAACGATTTTTTCTACATACAATCTACTTATTGTCGGTATTTTATTCGTTACGGTGCCACTATTGAACAGATTTATGATGCCAAAGCCGAATGATACAATTACAATTGATCCATCGCTATTAGAAGATGAAACTGAATTCCAAAAAGAAGAACAGTTTACTCCCGCTGAGCGGTTAGAAAACAGCACAGTACTTTCCATGCTAATCGGGGCTTTGGGGATTATTTATTTAATTCATCACTTTGCAACAAAAGGTTTCGATTTGAATTTAAATATCGTCAACTTAATGTTCTTCACGTTGGGGATTATTTTCCACGGCACTCCGAAACGATTCTTAGCTGCCGTTGCCAATGCTGTTAAAACGACGGGAGGAATTATTATCCAGTTCCCGTTTTATGCAGGCATTATGGGCATGATGACTGATTCTGGTCTTGCTGCTGTCATGTCGGGATGGTTCGTCAGTATATCGAATGAAGTGACGTTTCCGCTCTTTACTTTCTACGCAGCCGGTCTTGTAAATTTCTTCGTTCCATCAGGCGGCGGACAATGGGCAGTACAAGCACCGATCATGTTAGATGCTGCACAAACATTAGGCGTCAGCTATTCAAAAACCGCGATGGCCATTGCTTGGGGTGATGCTTGGACAAATATGATCCAGCCGTTTTGGGCATTGCCTGCACTTGCGATCGCGGGATTGCGAGCAAAGGACATTATGGGCTACTGTGTGTTCATCTTACTTCTGAGTGGGATCGTCATTAGTGCAGGATTGCTCTTCTTTTAGTCGTTCTTCTTTCAAGTTTTGAATAAGTGAAAAAGACTCGTTGTCACTTGTTAAATGAGCACGTAGGGGAGGCGGGATCTATTGATAAAAAATAAATCCGTACTGATTATCTCAGCAATCCTTTTTTGTATATGCATATGTTTATATTTCCCGTTTCCCAACAACAAATCAGGAAACTCCTTAGTAGCGTTCATGTTCCTTCCGATCAAAAATGCGGACGGTTATATTATGTATGGCATTATAGGAACCATTTTATTGATCATCGCCTTGATCTTACTCATCATCGGGATAAAGAAATACTATTTCCGCCAGTTCTTTCCGTCTTAATCATCTACACAGTATTACCGGGGCTTCTTATATCGGTTTATCAAAATAATTTCGCGAGTGACATCTATGCGATATCATACGATCGAAGCGGCAAATGTGACTTTGAAACTGTTATTGATGGTTTATTGCACGGAAAATGTGAGCTGGAGCTATTTAACCATTCAAGCGACACGGTCACTTTTCAACTAAATTTCTTGGACTCTCCCTTTGTGGAAGTTGGCTCGCAAGTGGAATCCCTCATGAATTTGAATGGTCCATATACGATCACAATTGAGGGGAAGCGTACGAGAACTGTCAAATTACAGGAACTTATAGATGTATCAGATGTTTTTAGACCTATTAATAACGCCTATTCAAGAAATATCCATATCACAATAGCTGATGGAGCTAAAACCCGCATTTTATAATTACAGATCATCTATTATATATCCGCAGCGTCCTTTTCGGGCGTTGCGGTTTTTTTCTGAATCAAACAAGTGCCCCTATTCCCTCCCTGTTTTCAAATATCACCGAACGGGTAATCTATACGACAGATCATGCTTTGCCAATCACATTGTCACTTCAAACTCAATAAATAGAGAAAGGGATTGAAACTTCATGGTCAAAACTGCAGCTACCGAAAAGCCCAAAAGGAACTTGAAACCAATATGGATTGCTCTCGCATTTATTGTCATGATTATCATTGTCCTTTTGCCGACACCTCATGATTTACCGGTTATGGGACAGCGCGCATTGGCTATATTGGCTTTTGCAGTTATTTTATGGGTGACCGAAGCTGTCTCTTACCCTGTAAGCGCTGCGATGATTATCGGTCTCGTCGCCCTTCTAATTGGATTTTCCCCAGATATTGCGAACCCAGATACAATTGTCGGTACGAAAAACGCTCTAACAATGGCGTTGGGCGGCTTTTCAAACTCTGCCGTTGCATTAGTTGCAGCTGCACTTTTCTTAGCTGCTGCCATGCAGGCGACCAATTTGCATAAACGGCTCGCTTTGTACATTTTATCGAAAGTTGGCGTGAAAACGGGGGCTATCGTTTTCGGGGCCATTTTAGTTTCCATTATTTTGGCATTTTTCGTGCCAAGTGCAACCGCAAGAGCAGGTGCAGTTGTTCCAATTCTATTAGGCATGGTGGCCGCTTTCGGCTTGCCGCATAATAGCCGGCTCGGTGCATTACTCGTCATAACAGCGGCACAATCCGTTTCCATATGGAATATCGGAATCAAAACGGGGGCGGCTCAAAATATGGTTGCATTAGGGTTTATCGAGAAAGAATTTGGCGTATCGGTCGCTTGGAGTTCTTGGTTCTTATATGCAGCACCTTGGTCGATCATTATGTCCGTCGTTTTATATTGTGTCATGATAAAGCTTATAAAACCCGAAACACAAGTCGTTGAAGGTGGAAAAGAATTGATTGAGGGGCAATTAAAAGAGTTAGGTCCGATAAAACCAGCGGAAATTCGGCTCATCGTCATTTCGCTAGCACTTCTATTCCTTTGGGCGACCGAGGAAAAACTTCACCCGTTGGATACAACGACCGTTACATTAGTGGCGATTGCAATATTGCTTACACCAAAAATCGGGGTGTTCGATTGGAAAACGGTAGAGCGTCTCATCCCTTGGGGAACGATCATCGTCTTTGCGGTAGGAATTGCTTTAGGAACTCTCTTATTGGATACAACAGGTGCCCAATGGTTGTCAGACAAAGTGTTTGGAGCTATGGGACTCGATCATATGCCGCTGATTGCAACAATCGCCTTGCTTTCGTTATTCAATATTTTAATTCACTTAGGATTTGCGAGTGCCACGAGCTTATCATCCGCTTTAATTCCAATTTTCATTGCATTGGCAACGACGATTGCAATCGATGTCAATGAAGTCGGATTCGTCCTCATCCAGCAATTCGTCATCAGTTTCGGCTTCTTGCTGCCAGTAAGTGCACCGCAAAACATGTTGGCATACGGAACCGGTTCATTTACCGTAAAAGACTTTTTGAAATCCGGTGTACCATTGACAATCATTGGCTATTTGCTCATATTGCTGTTCAGTGCGACGTACTGGAAATGGGTCGGATTGCTTTAATGAATAAAGGAACCAAGGCAGTCAATCCTCTACTTGGTTCCTTTTTTGTTTATAAACAAGCATAACAGTATTTACCAACATTTCAGTTAAACCGCGCAGGTTTATCCCAACCGATCAGCCGCCTATTTTCTTTGTCTTATGCTATTTGTTTTTATGCTACGAAAAAGGGAATACCAAATTATAGCTTATATGATGAAGGAGGAAGCAGAATTGACAAACGACAAATTCGAGAAAAAAGACCAAGTGCCACCACAAACACAAAATCATCAGCCTGGTGTAGAAGCAAAAATGAATCCTGCCCCACTGTATGATGACGAAAATTATAAAGGTTCCGGGAAACTTTCTGGGAAAAATGCTTTAATTACCGGCGGAGATAGCGGCATCGGACGAGCAGTTGCAGTTGCATTTGCGAAAGAAGGAGCCAATGTTGCGATTGCCTATTTGGATGAAGTGGAAGACGTCGATGCGGATCATACAGTAGAACTTATAAAAAAATACGGCGGTAAAGCGAAAAAAATTAGAATCGATATTAGCGAAGAAGAAAACTGCGAAAAACTAATCGATGAAGTCATCACTGAATTCGGCAGTTTGAACATTTTGGTTAATAACGCCGGCAAACAATTCCCGCAAGATGATATTGCTACTATTTCAGGAGATCAGCTGAGAGAAACTTTCGAGACGAATTTCTTTGGGCTATTCTTTTTATCCAAAGCGGCTTTATCACATATGAAAGAAGGAGATTGCATTATCAACACTTCTTCCGTAACCGCTTATAACGGATCCCCGGGGTTGATCGATTATTCAGCGACGAAAGGAGCAATTACTACTTTCACTCGTTCCTTAGCATTGAATTTGGCAGATAAAGGGATACGCGTAAATGCAGTTGCACCCGGACCGATTTGGACGCCGCTCATCCCAGCGTCTTTCGATGCCAAAAAGGTTGAGCAACACGGCTCCGATACACCTGTCAAACGACGCGGCCAACCAGCTGAAAATGCGCCAGCCTATGTGTTCCTTGCTTCAAATGACTCAAGCTACATGACAGGACAAACAATCCATGTTGACGGCGGAGACTATGTAGGCTCATAAAAAAGCGATCCGATGGACATTTTCCGTCCACGGATCGCTTTTCATTATGCTTCTACTGTTTCTTTTGAATATCTTTTTTTGAAAAGTAAAGCGAAATAACCGAAAGTAATTAATAAACATGCTACTGTAAAACCGATCAGTACACCATTATTCGCCCACAGATGTGCCATATCCCCAGTAGAGATCGACGCTTTAAATGCTTGGACCGAATACGTCATCGGCAATAATGTATTGAAAACTTGAAGCGGTTCAGGAATTAATTCCAATGGGAATGTTCCTGCACTCGTCGTCAATTGAAGAATCAACACAAGGATTGCCATAAACCGTCCTGCATCGCTGAACATCGATACAAGCATTTGAACGATTGCAATGAATGTAAAGCTTGTTAAGATTGCCGTCACAATGACCATCGGCATATTTACCGTTTCCATATGAAGCGCAAACTTAATAATGAGTACTGCGACAAGCGCTTGGATAATGCCTACAATCGTTAAAACAGATACCTTACTTGTAAACCATCTAAATGGACCAGTCGGAGGCATTGCCGGTTCAACCATCGGGAAGACGATCGATAGGAGCAATGCGCCTACAAATAGCCCTAAAGAGATGAAATAAGGTGCAAAACCTGTACCATAATTCGGCACTTCATAAATGCCTTCCTTGTCGACTTTAACCGGTGCTGATGCCATTTCATAGGTCTTTTCGTTAGGGTTTACTTCGCTTGCTGTTTCATTTGCTTCAGATAATTTTTCTTGCAATGTGAGAGTACCATCATTTAATTCTTTCATGCCATCCGTCAATTTCGAAGAACCATCCGCAAGCTCTCTTGATTTAGAGGCTAGCGTGCCTGTTCCTTCCTGCAACGTTCCTGTACCAGCATTCAATTCGTTCAAGCCAGCTGATAGATCGGAAGAACCTTTTTGCGCTGCAGCTACACCTTCTGCAAGGCTGTTTAAGCCCGCTGCCAACGCGTTGTTTCCTTCTGCAAGCGACGCTGCACCACTCGTTAATTGAGCAGATGAACCGTCCAATTTTTCAAGCCCCGCAAGTGCTTGCGCATGTCCGTCACGCAATTGTCCAGCAGCCCCATTCACTTGGGACGCGCCTTCTTGAAGCGCTGCCGTTCCAGAAGATAATTCCGTCATGCCGCCGGACAATTCTGCACTGCCTTGCTGCAATTGCTGCAGAGCTGCTTTCAAGCCCGCTTGCTGCTCTTCAGGTAAGGTAGCTATGATTGGAGATAATTGCTCGGATAAATTATTAATGCCTGCATTGACGCTTTTTGCACCGTCAGTCAGTTTATTCGCAGCACCATGTAATGCGCCTGCCTTCTCACTTAACGTACCGACTGCCTGGCCGAACTCTTTTTCTTTTTGGCCTACTTGAGCATATGCCGCTTTCAACTGCGCTACGCTCTCCGTATATTGCGTAAGGCCTTGCTGTAAATTCGTTGCCCCGCCTGCCGCTTGCTTCGCTCCTTTTTGAAGCTCCACTGCACCTGCTGACAATGTACCGATTCCTTTATTCAATTCATTGGCGCCTTTAGCTGCTTCATTCGTACCTTTTGCAAGCTCAGCGGATCCATCTTTCAACGTAATCGTGCTTGCGGCCAATGTTTCAAGATATCCTTTCAGATCCTCTGTTCCATCAGCTAACTCCGAAGCACCATCGAGCAACTTCTGTGTACCGTCCGCTGCTTCGCCAAAGCCATCGCCCATTTCTTTTATGGAATCAAACAATTGCTCTGCATACGTCGCAGTCACTTCCTCATTCACTTTCATCCGTATCCGATCCATCGCCGTTTCACCAATTTGAGCGGAGAGGAAGTTAAATCCTTCGTTCGGTTTATAAATAATCGTCATTTTTTCCGGATTATCGTCTAAAAGTGTTGTTGCATGTTGTGAAAAATTCTCCGGAATTTCAATTGCAATATAATATTTCTGCTGTCTTAAGCCTTCCTCTGCATCCTCTCTGGACAGCACATGGAAATTAAAATCGCTACTATCCTCTAACTTACTAATTAATTCATCGCCGAGCGCCAACTGTTCTCCGTCCATCTCGGCCCCTTCATCCATATTAACAATTGCAACAGGCAAAGCATCCATATTTGCGTATGGATCCCAGAAAGCCCATAAGAACATGCCTGCATACAAAACTGGAATGAAGAGAATCGCGATCATCGGAACGAGCATTTTACGGGAACGCAAAAGCTGTTTCCACTCGGCTCCTGTCATTGTTTTCTTCATTGTCATTCCTCCAATTAAAACTAAGTGACCGTAATAGTTTTATGGTCATTATGCGATAAAAAAGAAAGTCTCAGGCTAAGAGACCTTTAAAAATAGTACCGCTCAACAATCCTGCGATCCGTTCTTCGGACAATTCCTCATCATGTGTTTTGCCCCAATCTACAACAAATGCAAGATACGCCTTAAAGATAAGATACGCCACTAACTCCGTATCACAAGGTTTGAGCTCACCCTTCTCGATGGCGCGCTCGATTTTCGCCCGCACATAAGAAACGATTTCCTGCTCAATGGTAGATAGCACTTCGATGACAGCTGGCGTGCGAAGTTCTTTTTCTTCGTCGATTAATTTTGCATACAGTAGATGCGTTTTCCTAAATTTAAGCATTTGCATCAATCTCGCATGCGCGTTTTG
The DNA here is from genome assembly GCF_042679045.1 of Sporosarcina contaminans. Lineage (NCBI taxonomy): Bacteria > Bacillati > Bacillota > Bacilli > Caryophanales > Caryophanaceae > Sporosarcina > Sporosarcina contaminans. The sequence goes on from NZ_JBHTLT010000110.1 coordinate 11,934, forward strand.
CTCAAATGAAGCTCCTTCTACTGCAACAGCGTCCGACACAGCTCGCATTTCTTCAATCATTTGAAGTACAATGGCATTAAAGAGTTCTTCTTTATTCGCGAAAAACGTGTAAATCGTCCCTTTGCCAACATTTGCGATTTTCGCCACTTGATCCATTGTCGTCGCTTTATAGCCGAACAAAGAAAAAGATTTAGCTGCCGCTTCCAATATTTCTTGTCTGCGATCCAATTCTTCACCTCCAGAGTCATCATCGACTACAACTGACCAAAATACTATTTCGGTCATCTGGTCAATACTATACACAGCTTGAAAATAAATTGCAAGGCTTTTTCTTGTATTTTGGAATAAAATTCTACTATCCATCTCTTTTATATCCGCTCCGGCGCTGGCGGATGCCTCCTGCATCACAGAAACGCATAACCTGCGATCCAACACGCATAAATTGCTTTTAAAACGCATAATGCTCTCACAGCTCGCGTAAAACAGTACAGAAACTCATAATTCATATCTGCCACGCATAAAACTGGTTTGCCACGCATAACAGCATCCTACATACTCATAAAGTCTGCTATTTTCCATCCCTTTTATAATCCGCTCCGGCGCTGGCGTAGCTTCTCACCATAAGTCTCGTTAGCGTTCGTACACAAACAGTCTTATGCTCCGCTGCCGCTTGGAAGGTGCCTACGCTACTGTCACTCCTGCATCACAGAAACGCATAACCTACGATCCAACACGCATAAATTGCTTCTGAAACGCATAATGCTCTCACAGCTCGCATAAAACGGTACAGAGAAACATAATTCATATCTGCCGCGCATAAAACTGCTTAGCCACGCATAACAGCATCCCACATACTCATAAAGTCAGCTATTTTCCATCTCTTTTATAATCCGCTCCGGCGCTGGCGTAGCTTCTCACCATAAGTCTCGTTAGCGTCCGTACACAAACAGTCTTATGCTCCGCTGCCACTTGGAAGGCGCCTACGCTACTAAATTTATAATGTCCCACGATTCGATACGCATAAAACTGGTTTGATCTAGTAACGCTATCCCACTGTTCTTAAACCTTTAATTTGTCAAAATCATTGATCACGCCATTACAACTCTCCCATCCGCGAACAATAACTAAAACCCCCTAACTAAAAAGTTAAGGGGCAATTATTCGTTTATAAAAAAAATCAATGTGCTCTCCGCGGTGAGATAAGCTGCAAATACGATGGATTATTTTCCGATTTCAATACAATTGGTTTCATATTTCCATTGAATTGCATTGTAATCTCCTCTTCTTTTATTCCTTTTAACGCTTCTATAAGATATCTTCCATCCAATGTAATCGAAAAGTTGGTTTCTCCTTCGGTATGCACCTTTTGGTATTCTTCAATCATGCCGATTTCTGTAGAAATGGAAGTAATTTTGATGGAGTCACCATCGCATAGTCTTAAATTGACGTCGTTGTGCTTCGATGATCCTGAGAATATACATGCTCGTTCTACTCCTGCAAGCAATTTTTTCCTGTTTACTTTCACCCTTGAGATAAATTCGTTTGGAATCAATGCCCTAATGTCTGGGTAATGTCCTTCAATCAGCACCGATAGAAGTGTTGTATTATTAACTTTTATGGCAATCAGGTTACGATCGTGAGCGATTTCAATGACTGACGCGTCAGCTTCCTTTATATTCAATATCTCATTTAGGCAGTAGTCTGGCACAACTATGCTTTCCATATGTTCTGAGTGAACTTGCAGCATTTTTCGGGAAAGGCGGTTTGAATCGGTCGCTGTGAGAATAAGTTTCCCTTTTTGGAACACAAACTGTACACCTGTTAGCACTGGTTTGCTGTCACTTTTAGAAACAGCGAATAACGTTTGCTTAATCGCCTCTTTTAAATCTCCTAATGTCATTTTCACGTTATACGATGACTGAAAAGCTGGGAGTTTGGGATATTGTTCAACATGTAAACGATTGAGCTTCGTTGTAATGTCTCCAGATTTAATGATGACAGTGCTTTTCTCGCTCGCATTTAATTGAATTTTTCCCGGAAATTTTTTAAGCAGTTCATTTAAGTACTTAGCCACTACTACGACGCTGCCTTCTTCAATGATTTCCCCATTCCCCTCAATCGGAATCATCTTTTCCATAAACATTTCTGAGTTGCCGCCAGTTAGCTTGATTGCGCCTTTTTCCGCCTCAATCTTAATTCCTGAGAGGATTGGGATAACGCTTTTTGTTGCGCAAACCTTTTGAAGGTCAGAAACTGCAGTTGATACTATCGAATGATCTACGATGAGATTCATGTATTGGCTCCCCCTTATTCACTTACAATTTTCTATAACTCAAAATAACTCATTGCCCATTCCCGCTATCAACAACACGCAGTTCTTCCCACTTCGCTCGCGCCCAATCAAACGGTCCTTCAAACAGCGTCAAGTCCCCTTCTTCAAGCCACGCTGTTCGGGTGAATAATTTATTTAAAAAGTAACGGTCATGAGATACTGCCAAAATCGTCCCTGTAAAATCTTCCAATGCATCTTCAAGTACCTCACGGGATTCAATATCGAGGTGGTTCGTCGGTTCGTCCAATAAAAGAAAGTTCACGTCTTGATGCATAAGCTGTGCTAGACGTAGCCTCATCCTTTCCCCGCCGCTCAAATCGCCCATCCGCTTGAATACATCGGGCCCATAGAACATAAATTTTGCTAAAATATGTCTCGCTTCGCCCTCTTCCACACTAACCTCTTCCCGAAATACATCGATTAGGCGAGCCTTCGGATTTTTCACTTCAAAATGTTGCGAAAGATAACCTGTTTTTACATTGCTCCCTAATTTACATGTTCCTTCATCTGCATGCAGTTGACTTGTAAGCAATTTCAAGATCGTTGATTTGCCGCTGCCGTTTTGACCGACAATCGCCGCCCGATCCTTCCAATAAATATGCAAATCCGCATCAAACAAAATTTGTTGCTCGCCGAACGATTTGCATACTCCTTCCATGACGACGACCTCTTTCCCGCTGCGATCCGATGCTTCAAAAGAGAGTGCCATTTTCTTAGGATCAATGAGCGGCTTCCTAATTTTCTCCATCCGTTCAAGCGCCCGCTCCATATTGCGAGCTTGCCTATGCAGCCCCGCATTCGGTGGATTTGCCTCATTTGCCCATATTTTTAACCGTTTGATCGCTTCTTTCATTTTCTTGATTTTCTTTTGTTGTTCTTCATAGTCCTGGAATTCCCGCAGCAGCCGCTCCTCTTTTTGTTGAGCAAACGAGCTGTAGTTGCCATGATACAACTGCAGTTCTCCTTCTTCCAAATCTGCTATTTTACCTACAACGCAATCTAAGAAAGCTCGGTCATGCGACACGATGACAACTGTGCCATCATATTCCGACAAATACTGTTCAAGCCATTCCACTGCGAATAAATCCAAATGATTTGTCGGCTCATCTAACAATAATAAGTCAGGATTCGACAAAAGCAGTCTGCCTAACATCGTCTTCGTCTGTTCTCCGCCGCTCATATCCGCAAAGTCTCGATCGACAAACTTCCTTAATTGAAGTCCGTTAATGACTTTTTCAATTTCCGAATTCATTGCATAGCCGTTTCGTTGGATGAATGTTTCCTGCAACTCGCCATATTGCGATAGCAGCCGCTCCATTTGCTCTATCTCCGCACTTGCCAATTTCACTTCCAGTTGTTGAAGCTTCTTCTCTATTTCAATCAACTCTGTAAATGCACTTTTTAACACGTCATGGCCCGTCACTGGATGATCGAAGGTCGGGATTTGCGATAAATACCCGATTTTCGTTCCTTTTTTAAAATGAATTGAACCGGAATCTACTTGTTCTATCCCCGCAATCAATTTAAATAAAGTCGTTTTTCCGCTGCCATTCCGTCCGACGACTCCCACTCGATCGCCAGTCTGAATTTCTAAGGATAAATTTTCAAAAATTATATTGCCGCCTAACATCTTGCTAACCTTCTGTATTGTACAAATCATTATTTCCGCTTCCTCTCATTCTGTTTTCACAGCTGAGAGCGCACAAAAAAAGACTGCGTTTAAGCAGTCTTTCACTGTTGACAAGTGCTCGCATTCTTCGTTGCTTGGATTCGTTGTAAGCTCATGAAATAGAGTTCGATTCGCTTCCCGCGGGCTCGCAGGAAGTGAGTCATGCAACCGTTGCCAATCGAACAGCGAAGGGTTCGATTTGCCTTAATTTCTGCGTTCTTTGCAGAAATTAAGGCACCTATAGGATGTGGAGCTTTTAGGTTGCCTTCCCCGACAAGCGCTTTCAATCAGTCTGAGGAACGCACCAAAGAAAACTGAGATTGTCTACAATATTTGACTGCCACTGAGCAATCCCTTCCTACTTCAATAGTAAGGAATGATGTGCTAAACAGCTGTGTGATTACTGAAATTGTCTAAAAAAGGGCATACGTATCCCGTTGACGGCAATTTCATGAGTAATCGCACATGAAGTGGCTAAATATTCCAATAGACTTTCACGTGCATACACAGTGTCCAACATCATTCCTCACCTCCGTTCAGTAATAGTAAAAATAGTGTATCATGGGATAAACACAATTACAATTAAATTTTTCTACATTTCTAAATTTACTACATCTCCCATGAATAACGTTATTTTTAATTCTTATGAAAGTACAAAGAAAACCTATTGGAGGAGTTACAATGAATTGAGTTTCTACATTTCAGGATTTGCGACAAATCCTATGAATAGCACAACTCCCGTTTCATCATCCGTAATCGTAAAGAAAAACGGTCGGTTTACTTCCATGACGAATGGATCGTCTGCCGGCGCGGATGCCGTATCGACCGATATACCCGTCACTGCAGCCGCTTCCGTACCTTCTTCATTCACATCAATATATGTTTTTTGCTTCACTTTGCTAATGAATAACGAGGAATCGCCTTCAACCATCTTGCTGAAATTAGCCTTGTCCGTAAATGCACTTGTCATGCCGAGTGCTTCCAATGCGTCATTAAGCTCTGCTTCATATTCCATCTTAAATTTCGGAAGTAACAAAGTTCCTTTCAAGCTATTGAAATCAGACTGGAGCGCTGTCCACTTTTCAGCCGACAACGTATCTTTAAATTCCTTGAAGCTTTTTTGCTCATTCGGAAGGACGATTGTCATGCTCATTTCACCTTCTCCATATGGAAGTTTGATTGCTTGGAATTCGTAGTTGGCGGTATAAGACAGCTTTTCTTCAAGCTTCATGAAAGGCACCTCTTTTTCGGTTCCGTCCGTCAAACTGAAGTTTCGATTTTCTGTATCTTTCTTATCAAACGGGTACTTCCAATCCCCTTTGAAATAAATCGCGTTCAGCAGCATTGCAACAAGATTTTCGTCTAATGTCCCATCAACTATCTTGTCGATTTTGCCATTCGTCGCTCTTTCAACCCAGTCATTGATTCGTTTAGGTGAGTCGTTGCTCTTAATGTCGATTTCTTCAATTTTTGCATTGAAATAATCTTTAGTCCGTTGAGAAAACGGTTCTTGGAATTTAAATTCTTCATTTAGCCATATCGAATTGGCAATTTGTAGCTGGATATTCTTCAAATCCTTATTTAACACCGTCATAAGGGATGCGTTCGATCTATTCACGTCCATCGGCTCCAGACCATTCACTTGCAACGTTTTCGCGACTTCTTCCTTTGTCGCGTCGTCTGCCCCGTTATAGACGAGCGCCAAAGCCATCCATAGACTCGTAGGAGAAATAAACAGATTTCCTTTGTCATCGATATCGATTTGATCCATCAGTTTAAATCCTAATTCATTGGAAGGATCCACTATTTTTTCATAGTCCTTTTCGCCAAATTCAACACCCTCCGCAATTTGAAGATTTCCTTCATTCGAAGTTCCACATCCCGTCATAGGCAGCAGAAGGCTCATTCCAACAAGAGAAGCGGTAATTTTCTTTTTCAAATGAATCACTCTCCTTGGAAACGTAGACTTGTTTCAGATGGAAAAGGTTACAAGTTTTTTATGAAAATATGCATTCAAACCAAGGTGATTTCCCTTTCTAATTTCTCCGTATATGCTCCTATTTCTTCTTTACCCGTTTTCTCAATAATGAATGGGTCGCCAATTGTAATCGTTGCTTTTCGGCACTTCCAAATGTCTTTCAGATTTGCCGGACCTTCATATGTAACCGGAACGATCGGTACTCTTGCCAAACCAGCAATGGTGACGGCTCCACGTTTTATCGGAGCATTCTCAGCCGCCCTTGTTCCGCTTGGAAATATCCCAACAATTTCACCGGACTTCAGTAGTTTTACAGGTGTTTTAATACTGCTTGGTGATGGATTTTCACGGTCAATTGGAAAGGCATTTATGCTCGTTAAGAACGCAGCTACTATTTTTCTGCTAAAGAGCTCCTTTTTTGCCATGAAGTGAATCGGGCGCGGCAATGAAATACCGAGCGCGATTATTTCCAACCAGCCTCGGTGTGCGCAAGTAATTACATATCCCCCATTCTCAGGCAGTTTGTATGTATTCTTCAATTCAATTTTGGCGATGAAGAAAAAGATGATTTTCGCCAAAGTGGCTGTTAATTTATACATGTCACCCTCCCGTTATCATCAACGTATAATGCCTGGTACTAATTATAGACAAACTACATTCTTTTACAACTAATCAGGCACTTAATCCGACTGCCTAATTGTAAAAATTTGTCGCATATCTTTATAATTGAAAGATGCTTTTTATTTTTAAATGCAACAAATATAACTGTATATAACCATCATCTTGCTATGAAAAGCGGAACTTCATCATTTCTTTCACCCTATGTAATCAGACTTGTTTTTATATTTAATCTTTAAAAATATTAACAAACTTAGTTGACATTATTTTCAACCGTGGTAAAGTTGTAAGCAATTCAAATTTCATACAAAATTTCTTATCAAGAGAGATTGAGGGACAGGCCCAATGACATCTCGGCAACGGTTTTTTAAAACTACGTGCCAATTCCTGCAAACAGTTTTCTGTTTGAAAGATAAGAAGAGAGAAGCTTTTTTTCGTATTCTACAATATTAGTAGAGACGGGGCTGTCCAATAAGTCCCTAAAATAGAACAGGTGGCGAAAAACGAATCGTTTTTCGCCACCTGTTCTTGTATTTTTCTCATTTAATACTGAAAGTAGCTCGCG
>NZ_JBHTLT010000111.1:0-19125 GCF_042679045.1 Sporosarcina contaminans
TAGTCGCCATTAAAAAAACACCTCCGAATTGATTTCATAAGGTTCAATACCCTATTTTCAACGAAAGGTGTTTTTATTTGTCTCATTTTCTTAGGTCAGTTCCCTCGCGACCCAAGTGGATTTTTTTATTCTATTAAGCATTCAATTCTTCTTTACTCCCTACGTCATCCAAAGACTTATCTCTTCCAACCTTATGCATGTCCAATACATGCTGGGATGGTGGGATCAGGAAGCTTAGTACAATAATTGTCACACCAGAAACAACTACACCTGAGAAGCCCGGCACATGCCATAATTCATCCAGTAAGCCAAGGAATCCTTCGGAAGTAGTCGTAGGACCTGGTACGCCGGTAAATGAAGTAATCATATAATAGACGAGACCAACCGTGATGCTTGCCCAAACTGCCGGCGTGCTCACCCGTTTCCAGAATGGTCCTAATACGATCGGCCAGAATAGCGTTACAAACACGATATCCCACGCTAAGTAGGCCAAGTCGATAACTTTTTGTGCGCCGATTGCCAATACAAAGCCTAAAACAGCACTAAACAGGATGACACTTCTTGAGATAAACAATAGCTTTTTCGGATCGGGATTTTTATTAATGAAATCCAAGTAAATGTTTTTCGTTACAATTCCTGAAGTCGCCACGTAGCAAGCTGCTACAGTCGACATCCCCATAGCCGCCATTGCAGTTAAGAAAATTGCCGCTAAAATCGGTGGGAAATATCCTTGCGCAAAAGCAAGCATTAACGTTTCCGGGTTGGAGCTGTTCGGATATATCGACTTGAACGCTTCCCCTAACATACCCGGAATCCAGCTGATCGCAATGACAATGGAACCTGCGATAATCATACTCTTCTGAGCAACCCGCGGGCTTTTCGCCGCGGCTACCCTTTGCCCTAAATCGACTGCAGGTATGTCCCCTAATGCCAATACTAAGTACAGCGTCCAGAACTCTACCCCGCCACGCTTCAATAACTCACTAATATTCCACCATTCCGGATTAAATGTAACGTCCGGATAATAGAAGAATATAAAAATCGAGATTCCCAAAATACCGGCAATAGCAAGTGCCCCTTGCACAATTTCCGTATAAGCAACTGCCCATAAACCTCCGATAACAGAGTATAAAGCCGTCAATGAAACGAACAAGATGGCTGCCGGGATAAAATCAATTTGGAAAAGTTGTTGGATAATATACGTACCACCAACTGTCAGTGCCCCAGCATTGAAGACACCGAAAGCGACCGCCATTACGATGCCCGTATACGCACCTAACTTTTTACTGCCATATCGTAATCCATAATAGTCGGCCAACGTCCAGCCTCTTAATCTTCTAAGCGGTTTTGTCCAAATGAGCGCGCCTAAAATCATACATGTTCCGAGACCCCCCATAGTTGCGGAACCTTCAAAACCACCGCTCGTATAACCTGAACCGATTGCTGCGAAGAAAAACGGAGCTGCTAACATGGCAGCAACCAAGCTGCCTGTCACGACAGGCAGTGGCATGCTCCATCCTGCTACAATCAAATCTTCTGCTGTGTTAACCCGTTTATAGCCTTTGTAACCAATATAGTAAATAAAAATCAAATACAAACCAAATACAACAATATTCATCGTTCCGTATACTCCTGTCTATTTCTTAGCCGTTCATGACGACGCCGCCATTTGGCGTTAAAATTTGTCCTGTGTAGAAATTGGCGTTGTCCGACGCTAAAAACAAGACGCTCTTTGCAATTTCTTCCGGTTGAGCTAATCGCTTAAGCGGATATTTAGCCGATTCTTCTTCGACGTAATTGTCTCCGAATGCGCTCAAAATATTTGTATGTGTGCCGCTTGGCGCTACCGCGTTCACCAAAATATTGGGTGCTAATTCACGCGCCAAAGCTTTGGTAAACGCATTAATGCCGCCTTTTGCTGCAGAATAATGGGTGAACTCTTCACAACCTAAACTGCCGATATCAGAAGAGATATTAATGATTTTTCCTTTGTTTTGCTGCTTCATTCTCTTTGCAGCTTCACGGCTATTATTGAAGCAGCCGTATAGATGGACTTTGATCATTCGATCCCATTGTTCATCTGTCATTACCGTAATTGGAGCATCTTGTGCAAATCCTGCATTATTCACTAAAATATCGATGCAGCCAAGCTGTTCGTCCATATAGGCAAACATGTCTCGTACTTTGCTTGAATCCGATACATCCGCAAGGTAGGTCAAAGCACGGACTCCGAATTTTTCAGCCTCTTGGCGTGTTTGTTCGGCAACTTCTTGATCACCAACAAAATTTATTAACACATTTGCTCCGTACTCAGCAAATTGCAATGCAATTGCTTTTCCGATTCCCATACTGGAGCCGGTAATCAGTACATTCTTTCCTGTAAGCCCTAAGTTCATTTTTTTCACCTCATAGTTCAAATCGTTTAATCAGTGACTGCAATTCTTCAGCCGTTTTGTCCAATGACTCAGAAGCCTCGATCACTTCTTGCATCGATTTTAGTTGTTCTTCTGTTAGTTTCGATACATTCATAGAGAGTTCAGCCGATTGCTGTGATGCTGTTTTCATATTATTAACGGATGCCGCCACCTCTTCAGAAGAAGCGGAGATTTCCTGTGAAGCTGCGGAAATCTCTTGGATTTGACCTGCAACTTGTTCGGCGGAATTGACAATTTCGTGGAATATGTCCCCGGCTTTTGCTGTTTGATCCATCCCAACCCGCACATTCTCTTTTCCTTTTTCCATTACTAATAGCGAATCGTTTGAATTCGATTGGATATGGTTAATGAGCTTATAAATTTCTGAAGCCGAATGAGCAGATTGCTCTGCCAACTTCTTAACTTCCCCTGCTACAACAGCGAACCCTTTGCCATGCTCACCAGCTCTTGCTGCCTCTATTGCCGCATTCAACGCCAATAAATTCGTTTGTTCAGCAATATCTGTAATGAAATCTACAATGTTGCTAATGCGATTGGAGTTTTCATTCAAACCTTGAATTGTTTCATCAATTTGGTTGACTGATTCATTGATCAATTGCATTTGGGCAATAACTTGCTGAATGACCTCATTTCCTTCCTTCGCAGCATTTGAAGTGAAGTATGAGGATTCCGAAACGGTATTCGCTGATTCTGCGATTCGTTGAATGCTCATTGCAGACTCTTCCATAGCAGAAGCTGTTTCAACTGTCATAACCATCGTCGTCTCAGCATTTTTCGCAAGATGATCGACTTCTTTTGAAACATTCGTTGCATTTCGGTAAGACTCTTCAGCAGTTGTCGTCAGCTGAGTCGCAGACGATGCAACGATGTTTGACGTATTTCGGATATTCATAATGACGTGCTGTAAATTGGACACCATCTCTTTAATAGAGCCAGATAGTTTTCCGACCTCATCTTTTGATTCTTCCAATTCCACATCACGCAAATCGCCGCCCGCTACTTGATTGGCAATAACAACAGCTTTGTTTAACGGGCTGAGCAAACGGAGAATTGTAAAGAACAGAACTGCAAACAAAACAACAAGCCCAATGATTGCAATGACAATTTGCTTCGTTATGCTTTTTTGAATAATTGCTTCGATATAGTCAGCCGAATAGTCGATACCTAAGACAGCAATTGTATTGCCATTTTCGTCTTTTATTGGACTAAAGACCGTTCTCCATGACCCAAATGTATCTTCAAAGATACTTGTCACTTCTGGTCGATCATTTTCAATCGCAAGCTTTGCAGCTGTCATATGAACAGGTGCAATATCAGTGAACAATTCACCGACGTTATAGACATCTCCCAAATTATTTGTATAGCCGACAGGGTTGACGCCGCCATCTTCCATCTTCCAAATATAGCTCCAAAACATAATACCTTGCTGATCCAAAATATAGTCCAAGTGATTTTGCATTTTCACAAAATTCGAATCTGATTCATCTTTTGCATCGAACAACTTCTTTACATCTTTCGAATCAAGCTGCATCGCTGTCAAGAGACCAACGCTTTTAAGCTCTTGCTCAAGATCGCCTTCCAACTGATTCTTCAATTGGGAAATGCTTTGTGTAGTTGTTACAGCAAATAATGCAATGACAATCGCGAAAACAGTAAGCAATAATTTGAATTTAAGCGGAATGTTTTTTATAAAGCGCATGCCTTTCTTTTCCTCCTACTAAAAATAGTTTTTATAAATAAAAAAGCCTTTTCCAAATTAGAAATAGGCAAAATTAAAAAACCAGAAAAATGTCTAGTTTCATGCAGCTCAGCCATCATTGCATTAGCTTTAGACCTGGAGCTTTGCGTCCCTTTCTTTCAAAAGGTTTGCCAACTATAGTACTTAAAAATAGTAACATAGACTTTTTTAGTTAGCAATAAAAAGTACTATTTTATTTCGGTTTTTTAGTTACATACTACCTACCAAGTATAGGATATTTGAACCTTTAAAAAGAAACCGTTTTCTTTCCTTTTTTATGAATAAACGACTTAACATCGGTAATTAAATAGTTCAATTTACCTTCTAATTACAAAACGCACATTTATTAATTGACAATAATTGAATAGATCGCTACTATTTATTTGAACAGTGGTCAAATGAGGAGGTACTATGTCATCTCAAAAATCTGCGCAACGTGATCTCAGTCGAGAGATGATCATGGATGCTGCAAAGGATTTATTTATCGTAAAAGGATATCAGCACGTTTCGATGCGGCAAATCGCGAAAGAGCTTGGTTATAGCCACGGAGCTATTTACTATCACTTTAACAGTAAAGCAGAGTTGTTTTACGCACTTGTGGAAGATCATTTTAGCATGTTAGAACAAAAGCTGAAAGAGATCGCACAAGCCCCTCTCGCTCCAATTGAAAAACTAGAAGCCATTTTACTTGGCTATATCGAATTTGGCTTAAATCATCAAAGCCATTATGAAATTATGTTTTTAATCAAAGATGAGGAAGTGCGAAATTTCCTTAATCAGAGCCCGAATGAAACGTATGAGCTATTTGCGCAAACCGTGCATAGTTTGTGTGAGAAACAGCTATCCATTCAAGAGATTTGGTCTATTTTCTTAGCCTTACATGGTTTTGTTACTCACTATTTGCGCCATGTTATCCAATATGAAGAGGTAAGGGATATGGCGAAAGCACACGTCCAGTTTTTATTGAAAGGGATAAATTAAAATGAGCCATTTGCGTGGCTTTCTTTTATCACTTCATTTGAACAGTGGTCAAATAATAAATTGGGGGTTTATATATGAATAGAGCACTTGTATTAGGAGCATCCGGCGGTATGGGTTACGCGATTGTGAATGAATTAAGCAGCAGAGGTGTGGAAGTGACGGCATTTGCACGCTCGGAGCAAAAGCTGAACCACTTGTATGGTGAGCGACCGGAAATTACGATTCAAACAGGGGATATTTTTAACTTACACGATGTCATTGCTGCGTCCGAAAATACAGATATCATTTTCCAAGCGGCTAATATCCCTTACCCTGAGTGGGAAGATAACTTGCTCCCTTTCATTGGCAATGTTTTAAAAGCTGCAGAAACCCAACAAACCAAGCTCATTTTGATTGAAAACATTTATGCTTATGGCAAATCAACCGGTGCCAAAATGACGGAAAACACACCAAAGCAACCGACTACGAAAAAAGGTAAAATTCGATTGCAAGTAGAGCAGATGGTTAAACAATCAAATGTGCCAGCAATCATTGCTCACTTTCCAGACTTTTACGGACCGAATGCGGAAAATACATTATTGCATTTCACATTCAAAGATGCCGTTCAGCATAAAAAGGCAATGTACATCGGTAACCAAAAGATTAGCAGGGAGTTCATTTACACACCGGACGGGGCCAAAGCTGCGGTCAATTTATCTCTGCAGAGTAATGCGTATGGCCACAACTACAATATTCCTGGGTTTGGTGTCATTACCGGAGAAGAAATCGTTCAGATCATCCGAGAACTTTCCGAATACGATCGACCTGTTCGGACTGTATCAAAAAATATGATTCGATTCTTAGGTCTTTTCAATGCAAATATGCGCGAAGTCGTCGAAATGTTCTATTTGAATGAAGAGCCGGTTGTGTTGGATGGTACGAAATACGAAACTGAAATCGGTCCTCTGCCTCGCACATCCTATCACGAAGGAATCAAACAGACATTACAATACATGACAGCGCAAAGTGAATAGTCGAAAAAGCGCCACTCCCGTATAAAGGAAGTGGCACATTTCATTTATTTGAAAAGCAATACATTCAGCCCTACTTTTGATTTGAACAATTTCTGACATGAAGAGTACGAAATTGGTTCGGTGAGAATCCTGTATTTCTTTTAAATGCACTGTAAAAACTAGAGATACTTTGATACCCTATTTGATAACCAATCTGTGTGCTATTAAACTGCGTAGTTAAAAGTAATTCCTTCGCTTTATTAACCCTAAATTTTTCTAAGTACATTCGAGGTGTGCATCCTATTCGTTCTTTAAAAATCCGATTTAAGTGAAAGCGACTAACTCCCACATTTGATGCAATATCGTCTAAAGATAAGTTTTGAATATAATTATTTTTTATCAAGCAGATCGTATCTTCTAAAATAAAAGTAAGCGGATCATATTTACTTACACATAAATCAGGTCTACATCTTTTACACGGTCTATAACCAGCCTTTTGGGCTTCATCAGCAGATCCAAAAAAAGAAACATTCTCATCGTTCGGAATCCTAGACTTACAAGAAGGACGACAGAATATCCCTGTTGTTTTTACTGCATAAAAGAATACCCCATCATATGTGGCATCACATGATATGGTTGCTTTCCACATTGTATCCTTTGAAAGGTAATATTGATGACTCATTGGACTTCATGCCCCCTTATAGGCAAATACCTTTTTACTCAAATTCATATATACTGCATAAATTGCTAACACAACTAATGGTACAAATATATATAACCGAAAAAATGGAACGACCAAGAAACATAAAATCAAAGAGGTCAAGGATGCCCACCATGATAGTGTGTTCCTTTTAAATAATTTAACGCCTGCCGCCATCGAAAGAATATAAACTATTACCCCGAGTGAGGTTGGAATAAATAAAATATCATCAAATGTCAGTGTTAAAGCTTTCGTCACGATCACACCAGTTGTCGAAAAACAGATAATAAATAATACCATTCGTCTTGGAATATGAGTAGTTACATGTCGTTTTGAAAAAAACTTTGGGAAAGCCCCATCCCTACTTAATGAATATCCTAATTGCGTAAGGCTAGCTACAAAAGCATTAGATGTCCCTGTACAAATAATTAACGCCAAAATTGCAGTGACGGTTTTGGCCCCTACTCCTATTGTTTCTTCCATCATAACACCAATTGGAGATAGGCTGCTTTCTTGATTGCCATACGTTGCTGTTCCAATTGTTACAAGGCTTAATCCTAAAAATAGTAGTCCTATTATAATTGCACTAATCATTGAAGCTTTGACAATATCTTTTTCTGGCCTTTTAAAGTGCTCGGCCAAATTACAAATTGCTTCCCACCCGAAAAAGGACCAGAAAATAACCGTTATAGCACTTCCCACTGCAAACCATCCATTTGGGGCAAATGGTATGAAATTCTCCCATTGTATTCTTGAAAAAGAAACAAATACAGCTACCAGCAAAAGAATCAGCAATAAAGAACTCAATGCCAATGCAACTTTCCCACTAACATTTACGCCATAATAATTGAACGCCCCTGCAATGATTAATATCAAAATGGCAACCACTGCTGTTGTGAGACTTGATAATCCAAATGCCTGACTGACATAATAGGCGCCAGTTAAGGAAACGATTGTTTGACCGACTGCCGCTGTTACAAAGTAAAACCATCCAACGATATTGCCAAAATGAAACCCGAAGGAATTTCTTACAAAAATTGCTGCTCCACCAGCATCAGGGTACTTTCTTGCTAAACGAGCGAAGGAGTAAGCAAGTGGAAAACTAATTAAAATGACAATCAACCAAGACAATATAGATGCAGGACCTGCTATTGATGCAGTTATTCCAGATAAAAAAAGAACACCCGAACCTAATATAGCAGCAATATACAACGCGACTCCTTGATATAATCCAATTGATTTGTTATTCATAGGCTCATCTCCTTTATAGTAAGTAGTGTACTAATAAGAAGATGAACAATTCTTCCTGTTTTTTGCGGTTCAATTCTCGATTTAAAAACGTTTGACTCGTTTTTATAAACAAAAATATAGATAATCTATTGGATAACAAAATAATCGTAATGGTAGCCACTTCTCTGTGCCTTTCCATCTTGCTATTTTAAGAGTTACCCCCCTATGGATACTGACATTACTCTAAAAGAGGAAATAAAAAAGATGCCACTCCCGTATAAAGGAAGTGGCATTTTTCATTGATTACATACGCTTCGGCCAAAAACTCCATTTGCCTAACAATACTAATATTGAAGGAATTAGCAATGGACGGACGATAAACGTGTCGATTAAAATGCCAAGCGCCATTATGAAACCGAATAGCTTTAATTCATAAATCGGCATCGTCGCAAGCACTAAGAATGTCGCAGCTAAAATGAGCCCTGCAGAACTGATGACCCCTCCGGTACGCTCTACCCCTTTTCGCACTGCATCATCAAAAGACAACACTTTCATCTCTTCCCGGACCCTCGCGATAAGCATAATGGAATAATCTACCCCCAAAGCAACAAGGAAGACAAATGCATAGAGCGGAATCCTATAGCTAAGCCCATCAAGGTCCAAAAATATGCCGAACAGGAAGTATGCTAAACCGACTGTAGCCGCAAACGACAGCAAAATGCTTCCAATCATGTAAATCGGTGCAACGATTGACTTCGTTTGGAGACCTAACATAATTGTAATCAACACCGTCATTAGTATCATGACCATCCACGTGTCACGATCATTGATGTCTCTTAAATCAGCATTGATCGCCGTTTCGCCAGAAATATATAACATCGCATCCGTTAGATTAGCACCTTTTAAGATCTGTTCACTATCTTCGCGAAGCTTTAAGACCGCATCAAATGCTTTCTCATCATACGGATTGCCTTCAAATGTAATCGAGAATTTCGCCGCGTTACCATTCTCATTCAAAGGGTTTCCTTGCGTCGTTATTTGAGCTATGGCGGGATTTTCTTCTATTCGTTCAATTACTTTCTGTAACTTTTCCATCCCTAGTTCATTTTCCGAAACGATGAATAATGTTCCCGGCGCTAAACTTCCTTCTGAAAAGTCCTCTCCTAACCGCTCGTACCCAACTCTTGATGAAAGATCTTCCGGAAATGATGCAATTAAGTCGTATGACTCTTTCATATTTGTCATATTCCAGGCACATAACGCAAGCAGCAATAGGATTGGAACCATGAATTGCCAAGGTTTTTTTGTGACAACAGCCGCCACCTTGCCCCATATCGTTTTCTTTTCAACGGTTGTTTCTCCATATTTCGGTATGACTGGCCAAAACGCTTTCCTTCCAATCACTGCAAACAATGCCGGCAATAACGTCAATCCTGCAATAAGCATTGCACCAGCAGCAATTGCGAACACGGGTGCAAAGTTACGGTATGGCTCATAAAGGGCAAAGAATAAAGTTGCTACACCTAACACAATCGTGCTGCCGCTGAAAAATATTGGTTCTTTAACATGGCGCATCGTTTCCCTCATCGCTAAATTAGCATCTTCATGCACTTTTAACTCTTCCCGATAGCGAGAGAAAATTAGCAAAGAATAATCCGTTACGACCGCAAATAACAGAATCGTCATAATCGACAATGCTTGGCTATCTACGCCGAACCAGCCTTGTGCGGTTGTAAAACCGACAATCCTATCGACAACTGCGTAAACGATTCCCGCTCCAACTAAAGGAATCAACGTCAATAGAGGCGAACGGTAAATGATTAATAACAAAACTAAAATAAGCCCGACTGTAGATAACAACAAAACAATATCCGCTTGGCTAAACAGCTCAACCGCATCTGCAGCGATACCAGCAGGCCCCGTCCAAGACAATTCAATTCCATCCGCGACTTGATCTACAACAGTTTCCTTAATGGATTGGACTAATTTGTTCATGTCCTTTCCTTCAAGATTTTGCGGCAATGATAAAGGAATGAAAAACGTTTCCTTATTCTCCGATAAAAACGCGGCGCGCTGCTCAGACTGTAATTGGGATAAAGGAATGACATCTATCTCATCAAACGCATAATCCTCAGTCAAAGATTCTATCGCTTGTGCGAAACGGATCATCTCTTCATCTGACAGCTCACCGTCTTTGTGGAAGACTGCAAAGAGCGGGATGCCCCCATCATTCGGAAAATACTTTTCCAACTCATGCGCAGCCACGATCGATGGTGCATCTGAAGGCAGGCCTGAGTCTTTATTGGCAATGACATGCTCCTTACTTCCCGGCGCAAGTGCTGACAGCACAATTGCAATAACGAGCCAACTCCCTATGAAGAGCCACCAAAGACGATTTCCTTTTAATTTTCCCTCCGTCATGATCTCCTTCCTTCTTTTTCAATAAGGAATGTCAATAAAACAAACAGTACAAAGCTGATAAGCAAGATGCTTCCGCCAACAATATAGAAAATGAGCGAGAATGTTTCATTCACACCGAATGGCTGCATGAATTGGAACCACATGCCCGCTGTTAAACCGATTGAGCCGATAATCGCTGTAAATGCATGAAAAGTAACCAGCTTTTTAGCCCTTACCTTAAACAGCTTATAGAATATGCCCCATGCAAATACCGATAACCATCCGACAACTAAAATATGCGCGTGTATCGGTCTAAATGCATAAGATCCTGCCCCAGCCATATGAGAACCTAAAAATGCCCCGATCAACCCAAAAATTGCTGAAATTCGAATTAGCCGTATACTCCATTTTTCTTGCAAACCGAATTCCTCCTCTTTCTTTCAAGTTATAGCTTTATCTTAAAGAGGCAACATGAACGGAACATGAACAGCATATTACAATTTGGGAAGAACAATCGTAAATGTCGTGCCAACACCTTTCTCACTATCAATATAAACCGACCCTTGATGAAGCTGGACAACTTGCTGGACGATGGACAACCCTAAGCCGGTTCCTTCTGTTTTGCTTGTGCGAGACACATCCACACGGTAAAAACGATCAAATACTCTTGGCAAATGCTCTTGTGCAATCCCGATGCCTTCGTCACGCACTTCAATTTTCACCTGGTCTTCTCCATCAGTTAAAATGATATCTACCGCGCTTTTCTCTTCTGTATATTTCAATGCATTGGAAAGTAAGTTTTCCCATACCTTTTCAAGAAACGCAGGATCCCCTGTAAACGCTACTTCATCCAATTCCATTGAAACAGCAATTTCTTTTTCTTCAGAGAACCATCGATATTTGCGCACTGTTTCTTTAATTTGCTCATCCAGCCGAAACGACTTCGGGTGTAAAGGGGATGATAACTGATCCAAAGAGGTCAATAATAGCAACTGTTTCGTCAAAGAAGATAGCCTTTCCGTTTCGGATTGAATGACAGCTGCGTACTGTTTTCGATTCATTTTTGATAAATCTTCATTTTTCAACAAATCCGCATACCCCTTTATATTCAATAAAGGAGATTGAAAATCATGAGATACATCGCTAATGAATTCTTTTCGTATACGATCATTCTCGCTTAATCTTTCCGTCATTTTTTGAAAGCTGTGAGCTAACTGCCCGATTTCGTCTTTTCGATGAATATCGAGCGTCCCTGTGAATTGCTCTTCTCCTACTTTCTTTGTAGCTGCAGTAAGCTTTGTAATTGGTTCAATCAATTTCTTAGCAACAATCAGCATGGAAAGCAAACTGAACACCGCCATGACGACAACCATGCCGCCTAACAGAAAGTGGACCTCTGTAAACAGCATTTTAATATTTGGACGCATAAACAGTGCATATTTTTTCCCATCTACTTCAAAAGGGACACCAACCGTATTCGCAAGCTGATCGGAAAAGAAGCCTGTCATGAACGTCTCCGTCTTCAAATCGCGCATGCCGTGATATTGCTCCCCATTTAGTACAAGCTCAACTGGCTCCTTACCTAAATTTTGCTTGCGGAACGGCTCACCATAAAAAACCGCTTTCCCATCTTCATCTACAACATATAATTTATAGCCAACTGCCGCCTGTGTTTCAAAGAAATCAGTCAGACTCGCAGCATTGTCCGACTCGATGTAATGGGCAAGTGAAGTAGCGATATTCATGTTCTTTTCGTCATTTTTGCTTTTCAATTGTTGGTGATAATATGTATTAACGACTAAAAACGCGACAAGAGCACTCGTCATCATAATGCCAGTCGTAAAGGAAAGGAACTTTCCGTATAACGACTTCATGGAGCGTCCACCTCTAATTTATAGCCCACTCCTCGAACCGTGACGATTTTTACCTCTTCGGGCAGTTTATCTCTCAACCGTTTAATATGGACGTTCAACGTCTGTTCGTCCCCTTCATAGTCATAGCCCCACACTCTTTCGATAAGAAAATCTCTTTCAAATACGTGATTCGGTTTAGATGATAGAAGCGACAACAGCTCAAATTCCTTCAAAGGCGGCAAGAGTACTTTCTTTCCAATAGATACTTCATAGCTTTGGCGATTGATTTTCATCGGACCAACTTCAATGATCGTATCAACCGCTTTGTCGTAGCGCCTTAAAATAGCGTTTATGCGGAACAGCAATTCTTTCGGCTCAAACGGTTTTACGACATAATCATCGGATCCCGCCAAAAATCCTTTTTCCTTATCTTCCAATTCGCCTTTCGCAGTTAGTAATAAAACCGGGATATCCGCCTCTGCCCGAAGCCTCTTCGTCAACGTATAACCGTCCATCTTAGGCATCATGACGTCTACAACAGCGAGATCAGGCAATTCCTCATCTAAGAAGGCTAACGCCTCCAAGCCGTTCGTTGCTTTTATAACTTCATAACCCGCTTGCGATAAATGGATATTTACAAGCTCCAATATATTCGGATCATCATCGACTAATAAAATTTTCATCTTTCCTCACCCTTTCCAGCGCAATGCTTTCCTCCACTCTGCATTTAGCAACCCGGAAAGCAACAAGATAACCGCAGTCAAATAAAACCATAATACAAGTGAAATGATGCCAGAAAGCTGCCCATACAGCCTCGTATAATCGACATTGGAAATATAGCTGCCAAAGACAATCGAAAACAATTGCCAACCAATTGCTGAAAATAGTGCACCCGGCAGCACTTCCTTTACTTTCATTCTACCTGTTGGCACCACTTTGTAAAATAGCAAGAAGAAAAGGATGAGAAACAGAGTGCCAAGCCCCCATTTCACATTCGGCCAAACGTAAAGCCAGCCTCGCCATTCCTCGACTGCATCATAATAAGTGACGATTTCATGTAAAGCTCGCTCAATTAAAGGCAGGAACAGAGACAATGAAATGACTAACATGAACAGAAGCGTCACACCTAAATCCCGGATCACTACTTTCCAAAACGGATAGCGGCGCACAAAACCATTTGCAAGATCCAATGACCGGGCAAGCGACTGCACTGCCACAGACGATAGCCAAAATGCGGCAGCCAAGCTCGCATAGAAAACCTTACCTTGCACTTTATAAAGCATCGCCCTTACATTCTCTTCGATGATGACAAACGCCTCATCTGGAGCAAATGGGCGAATGAAATTCAATAGCATTTCTTCATCGACTGACATATAGCTTAATAAGGAAAAAAGGAATATAAGAAAAGGAAACATGGACAATAGCAAATAATAAGCGGTTTGTGCAGCTTGATCGAAAAACCGCTCTTTAAAAAAACGCATCACAACCCTTAGTAGCATTCCATCCTCCCCTTTCACTGTTCAATATACCCTATTCTTCTGAAAACGAGTGAATGACCAGAAATTTTACATAGAAACATGATGAACTTCCACTCGCAACCCATGCACTTTCACGCATAACCCTATCATTCGGTGCATAATAACGGTCAACAAAGCAGCATTCATACAAAATACGCATAACTTGCCCACTAGACGAATAGCCCCTTTGGAATGGCGCATAAACAACCCTTATTTCCACAAAAAAAACCTCGATAAGCGGTATCGCTTTCATTCGAGGTCTCTTCGCCTTGTATTCACAATGATAAAATCCTGTCTAAAATCTTCTTCTCCATTTTCGCTAACGTGACATTTGACAATTCACGAGGCCGCGGCAAATGGTTTTGCATATCCATTGTAATATCCCCATCTTCAATTAAAATGATCCGGTCTCCTAACTTCACTGCTTCCCTAACGTCATGGGTTACTAATAATGCGGTGAACTGCTGCTTCTGCCAAAGCTTTTCTATGAGAATTTGCATTTCCATTCGTGTCAAGGCATCCAAGGCACTCATCGGCTCATCTAACAGCAATAAAGAAGGAGAGTGCACCAATGCCCTCGCAAGAGCAACACGCTGTTGCTGGCCACCCGATAACGTTGAAGGATAACTGTTTTCGTATTCTGCTAAGCCGACATAATGTAAAGTTTCCCTTGCCCGGTCTTTCCAATTTCCATTCAAGCCTAAACCAACATTATCAATGGCCTTCTTCCAAGGAAGCAGTCTTGAATCTTGATACATCATTCTCGCCATTTTCGTAGATTTTTCAACTGGTTGACCGTCAAATTCGATTGTTCCTTCTGTCGTTTGTTCAAGGCCCGCCACAAGCCTTAGCAGCGTACTTTTCCCGCTGCCTGACTTTCCAACGATAACGACGAATTGTCCAGGATGTATAGTAAGTGATATATTCTTCAACACAGTTTTCCCATTATACGCTTTCGTCACTTGCTGCAATGTAATTTCTACAGCATGCTCGTTCTGCAATTCCTTTTCCCTGTCGATCAGTGCCATACTATACCTCCATTCTTTTATTGAACATATCCTTTATGCCACTTCAATGCTTTCCGCTCCCCATAGCGAGCGAGCAGATCGGCCACTTTCCCAAATAAGGCATAGAGCAAAATTGTAATGATAATAATATCCGACTGCATGAACTGTTGTGCAGTCATTGCCAAGTAACCGACACCCCGTGTCGATGCGATTGTCTCTGCCACAATTAAAGTCATCCACATTACGCCTAAAGAATAGCGTAGCCCAACAAAAATGGATGGCAAAGCACCTATGAGCAATATTTCTTTAAAAAGCCTCCAGCCCTTCAGCCCATACATTCTGCCCATTTCAATAAATCCCGGATCGATATTGCGTATGCCATGCAGCGTATTAATATAGATTGGGAACATTACCCCGATCGAAACTAAGAAAATCTTAGCTCCTTCATCGATTCCAAACCATATGATGACAAGCGGCACGAGGGCCAAGTTTGGGATATTGCGGATCATTTGCAATGTCGTATCCGTAAAAGCATATGAGAACTTTGATAGCCCATTTGCTATACCCAAAATGAAGCCTATTCCCCCGCCAATTACAAGCCCGATTAACGCTCTCCCTAAACTCGCAGCCATATGGTAAGTCAGATCCCCAGATACTACTAATTGATATAAGCTTTTCAATACTGTCAAAGGTGCGGGCAGCAGCTGTGGGGAGACGAATCCGCCTGATACGACCACCTGCCAAGCAACGATGATGAAAATTGGAATAAGCCATGGAATAGCCGTCCGTTTCAACTGAATCACCATCATTCTTCCTCCTTACTTCTTCGGAACCCGATCACGAATGTCGATTTTATTTGGAATCAATCCGATTTCATAATAAGTATCCGCCTGCTTTTGTTGTGCCTCTATAATTGAATCGTCAATACGATCAACAGCATATTGCCTGCGGTCGACTGCTCGCTCAATCACTTTTTCGTCAATTCCTAACATGTTAGAGACAAGCTTAACGACCTCATCTTTATTTTCATTCGCCCACTGATCGGATTCATCTGTCGCTTCTAAAATTAACTCGACTAATTCGTGGTTCTTTTTATAAAAATCCTCATTCGCATAATAGAATGTGCGGTTTGGATAGCCATAATCTTTGCCCTCCGTTAGGTTAACGGTCTTTAAATCAACTTCCACACCGGCAAAAAACGGATCATACGTTGCAAGCGCGTCGATTTTATTCGTCTCAAAAGCTGTTCTTTGCTGTGCTGCATCTTGCAAATATACCCACTCAACATCATCTATTGAAAGGCCGGCATCCTCGACTGCCAAGATGGCCAAATAATGATGGTTGCCGCCTTTCAATGCACCGATCTTCTTCCCTTTCAACTGATCAACTGAAGTGATCCCTGAATCTTTATGAACTAACAACCCCACACCTTCCGGATTCGGCAAATCTGCGCCTACATAGACGAACGGTTTATTGCCTGCTTGCGCATTAATGCCGGAGCCATCTGCTGCATGCCCAAAGTCGATATGCCCTGTAAACAGCCCTTCTAACAATGTGCCTCCATGAACGAATTCCCGCCATTCTACCCGATAGCCCTCTGCCTCCAACTTTTTCTCTAATATTCCACTTTCTTTCAATATATTTAATGTGTTTCCTTTTTGGAAACCAACACGCACCACCTTTTCAGAGGCTTCTGCGCTGTCTGAAGCCTTCTCCCCGCTGCATCCTGCCAATGAAAACAATACAATTGCAGCGAAAACTATTAAGTAAAATCCTTTTCTCATTCATATATCTCCTATTCATATTAGTTTACTTGGTTTTATACATAAAAATTTTTCACTGCTTGATTATATAATGACCATGAAATAGGTCGAATGATTTTTCCTCTTTCCCTCCTTGAATAACAATTTGGAAAGGCTTCTCCCCACGTGACTCTAATTTATGCTGTACAATTCCTTTCCCAATTGGTTCATAAAAGATAATCTCCACATCACCAATTACAACTGCCTGACCTTGTGCATTTAACTTTTCATCAGTATATGCATCTTTGACAGGTGCGTTCAGCAATATGGACCATTGCCTAACAGATTCTTTCAAATCTTTTACGGCAAACGATAGGGAAGCTATTTTCAACGCCTCTCCATTTGGATGGTCTGCCATGACCTTCTGCTGTATCAAATCTTTTTCCCTTTCATCATCCTCCGCTTCCCATTGAATAATAAACGGTAGCTCAGGGCCCTCTTCATCTGTACCTGCGTAAAGCAATTGCCATTTTACAACCGAGCCATCCGGTCTCTTCCTATGGAGTGGCACCGGTCCGGTCACTTTTAATCCATGTTCCTTGAATCGTTGTGCCACGCCTTCAATATTAGTCGTCCGAATAGCAAAGCGGGCAAAACCTTCCCGAAACTCATCTCTAATAATTGTAGAAATTAAACTAAATGACGGATGCTCTGTATTTTTCACTAAATTACGGTCATATGTTCCTAAAAACTCGATATAGGATAAACCAAAATAGCTTAACCCGTTATACGTTCCCCGATCCTCATGGACACCGCCTTCTACTGCATGAAAGCCAACAGCCTGAAATTCTTGCACTGCTTTCTCCGGCTCCTCTACAAAGTGCACAAGATGATCAAATACAAATTCCATATCTTTTCCCCCTTAAAATAAAAATCCCTTCTATAAGAAGAGAAATTCATATCCGCTTCTTATCTTCCAAGTTACAACTTGGCGGAATTAGCACCATACCTAAAGGTTGGTTGCTGAGACTTCAATGGGCCACTCCCTCCATCTCTCTTGATAAGATACAATATGTAATTAGTACATACTTTACTTGTTCCCTTACACAAAGTCAAACATTATTTTAACTATTCTTATCAGTTTAGTATGAATAAGAAAGAAGACTTAAGATCGCTTTGTTAACACTTGCTTCGAATGGTATCATTCTTCTGCCAAAAGATTAGTACTTTATACTTGGCGATACATTATTTCCATAAAAAATACACACTCAGACATGAATGTCCAAATGCGCATCTCACTAACTTCATTACTCCTCCACAACAACTTTCTATACAAGTGACTATCTCTTGGATAGAAAGTCTTGTAATGACTTCAATGCAACATAATAGAGCCACCATCTGTCATAATTGTTTGACCCGTAATATATTGAGAATCCTCCGATGCTAAGAAGACGGCAACCCGACCGATATCCTTTTCAACATCTCCAAAGCGCCCTAAAGGAATTTTATTTTTGACCGCTTCATAATACTCTGGCTGTGCCTTCGACCACGCCTCAACGCCTGGAGAATATGCAATAGGGCTAATAATATTTACATTAATGCCAAAGCGTCCCCACTCATTTGCAGCTACACGGGATAATCCTCGTATTGCCTCTTTGGCAGCAGCATATGCACCCTGCGTCTCATGACCAGCCAATCCAGCACCGGAAGCAAAATTAATTATATTTCCCTTCGACTCCTTTAAATGTGGCAAAGCAGCCTGCATTAAATAAAACGTTGGATAAAACCCTGTTCCAACAGATAAATCCAGATCTGCCTGAGTTGTATTTTCCAATGGCACTTGCTTAGAAGCATGCGCATTATTAACTAATACATCCAACCGACCGTATTTTTCTACGACTGTATTAACAATCTTATACAAATTGCCATGATCCATTAAATTTGCTTGAATGAACATAGACTTTGGAGAATGAGTTTGAAGCTCCTTCAGCATCTCTTCTCCCGTCTCTTTATTCACATCCACAATAGCTACGACAGCACCTTCCTTTACCATCGCCTTCGCCATTCCACCTCCTATCCCACCAGCTCCGCCAGTAATAATGACAACCTTATCTAACAATTTTCCCATTTAAATTCTCCTCTTTTCATGAGTCTAAAACTATTTTAACACTAAAATACTTTTGTATAAAACAACAAGTTCTTCGGTTATCTATATATTGTTTGCCGATGCATCCATACATAATACATTGCTTCTTCTAATTAAAGCCTTAAAAACGGAAAGCATAAATAAATGCATAACGACTGCTTTCATACAAATAAATACCTATAATAGCGCATAAAACAAAACAACAGCGCATAACCGCATGTAGAAACACATAAACTTCTCATGGTATTAAAACAAGACTTTGGAAGCTTACATTAGAAGAATGTGAATATCGGTGTTAAAATCCTCAATAATAACGGTTTAAAATTCCCCAGTTTTTACGGATAATCTATTTTGAGAGAGATAGATTGGAAGTGTGGGAATGAC
>NZ_JBHTLT010000112.1:0-19575 GCF_042679045.1 Sporosarcina contaminans
GCATACGGAATTCGGAATTGTGGCATTGGCACACAATCTACTGAAAGTGGCCGGCATCCGCGTGCTACTTTCAGTATTGAATAAGAAAAATACAAGAACAGGTGGCGAAAAACGATTCGTTTTTCGCCACCTGTTCTATTTTAGGGACTTATTGGACAGCCTCTTTTTTGGCGTTGTCCCGTCCTGTCAGGTTTAATTGGACGACTGTGACCGTTCGGTGGAAAAAAGAGTAGAATAGGTGATAACCGCCTGAACACTGGTGGTTACTCCCCTGAAACACCTTCAATTCCCTATGTCCGTACTACCTCTGCTTCCTTCCCATAAAAATGCTGCCATGCTTCGAGGATGCCCCCCGCACAGTGGGCTACGGCGCGATAGAGGTTTGGGTGTTCTTCCATCGCGATTAGTTCGGGCTGTGCATTACCGACAATCACGGAGGGGTAGCCTAATGAAAGCATGTCCATGTCGTTGCCGGAGTCTCCAGCGATGAGTGCCTGAACGTTCTTCGCGGTGTAGTTGGAAAATATATACTCTAATGCTTTCCCTTTTCCGGCCGTCGCAGGAAGAACGTCGATGTCGCGATCTGAACTAAATATGAATGTATGTGTGATGCCTTGCCGTTCAAGTGCATTCTGAAATTCCTCCACTAACGATGAGTTGCCCTTTGGAACAGTGAAAGAAATGCGCCGATTGTCTGGCAATGCTTGCCTATTTAATAATGGGAAGTCTTCTGCAATCGAGATAATTTCATCGGGCCTCCAATTTTCGGACATTCTTTCGGCCCATTGGCTGTCTTCGACGTTTGCATGATGATAAATCGCCGTTCCGACATCTGTTACTAATAAATCGGGAATCGGGAGCTTTTCGCTGTAAATTAAAGATTTTGCTGAAGATAGATGTCTGCCTGTTATATAAACAAGGGAGACGTCGTGGGGAAGACGATCGAAATGAGCAAGCAAAGCTCCTAAATTTTCTTCTTGTCCAACAAATGTACCATCGAGATCAGTTGCTAACATGAATGGCTTGTGTCTCACCAGCGACCACCTCATATAAATGATCCATCTTCTTCGCAATAGATGTCCAGTTAAATTCTTTGCGTGCGCGAGCTGCGGCTTGTCTTCCTAAAGATTTTGCGACATCTTGATTCATTGCAAGAAATTTCATGGCACTCGCTAAATGTGCAGGATTTTCTTTTTGAACATGGATGCCGGTTTCTAAATCTTTGACAACATCTTTTAATCCGCCGACTTCCGAAGCGATGACAGGGCTGCCGCAAGCTTGGGCTTCTGCAGCTACCATGCCAAATGATTCATAAGTCGAAGGGACAATAACTGCGGTCGCTTTATTGAAAAGCACCGAAAGCTCTTCCTGAGAACATGGTCCAATAAACTCGATATGATTCTCTAACCCGATAATGGCTCTCTGCAGTTTGCGAGATTTTGGCGACTTTTTCCGCTGATCGACTTGTTCTGCGTCACCGCCCGCAATGAACAATTTTGCGGATGAAGGGATGTCATTTTGTTCTAACAGCAATCGAAATGCTTTTATTAATGTATAAATGCCTTTCGTCTCTTCCAATCTGCCTGCAAAAGCAAAGAAAGGGGCATGTCTGCGACTATTTATAAGCTCTGGTTGGAATGTTTCATCCACACCGATCGGAATTACGTGGATAGGAGCCGGGTCAGGAGTAACACTACGAATTAGTTTCCGTTCGGTTTTTGTTGTAGCGACGATTGAATCGGCAGTTTCTAAAATGAGTTCTTCTGCTGATCGTCTCTTAGGCTCAGAAACTCCTGTTGCCTGCTGCTTTGCAACGGATAACGAATGGGATGTATGGAGCCAAGGGAGACCGATGTCAAGCGATGTTTTTCTCCCTAATAATCCCGATAGCCAATAATGTGTATGCATGACATCGTATGTTGAAAGCGATAAAGTCTTACGCATTTCGTAATAGAAATTTGGAAGCATGCTATATAAGTCGCTTTTTTTCACAAATCCTTTGACGCCGGCAGCGACACGGATGACTCTGCAATTCTCTCCAAAATGTTCGATTTTAGGAGCATCCACGTCTGCCCAATGTGTGATGACATCTACAGAATGCCCCCGTTCACTTAACGCCATGGATAGTTGTTTAACATAGTTGTTTTGTCCGCCCGCCTGTTCTCCGCCAAGCGTTGCCAGTGGATCACCATGATCAGAAATGAACAAGATTCTTTTTTGCATCGCTTTTGTCTCCTTTTAAAAATAGTCATAGAGAATGAGTATGTAGTGTTATTACCTACCCGGATGCTGTTGATATAAACATTTTGGTGGGATTTCTACCTATAGAGTGTGTTTTCTTTAAGTCATTCATTGAAAGTTGGTGGGAAGTTGTATTTGGATAGTTAATGGCTATCATAATAAGGCGGTAGTACTTTGAAAACTAAAACAGGTGAGAAGTCAATTCTCACCTGTCTTGGCGTACTTTTATTGAGCAAGAAAGGCAACGATCAAGTCAGCAAGCTGTTCTCCGCCCATTGTACGCTCGCCTCCGCCTTGTACAAAAGCTTCATTTCCGCCGCCTTTACCGTTCAGTTTGGGCAGGATTGAAGAAGCGACGGCTTTCATATTCGCATCTGAAGCTGCGCCACGGGCGGCTACAAATTGCAGGCGC
This sequence comes from Sporosarcina contaminans, assembly GCF_042679045.1. NCBI lineage: Bacteria > Bacillati > Bacillota > Bacilli > Caryophanales > Caryophanaceae > Sporosarcina > Sporosarcina contaminans. Next base: position 2,654 of record NZ_JBHTLT010000112.1, read on the forward strand.
TCTTCATTTTCAGCTGTAAGCACAACGATTGTTTCCTCATCCAATGCTACAAGCAGACGGGATAGCTTTTGCAGTTCTTGGACTGTACGGTTATAGAATGCCGCCCTTACAATGCCGTTCGTTTTTTCGGATAGCAATTCATTTGCTTCAAAAGACAGTAAAGCATCCTTTTTTTCTTCCAAAGCCTTTTCAAGATTTTGGTTTGTGGCAATCAATTTCTCAATGGCAGCAGTGACACCGGATTCGGGTGCGCTTAGCAATTTGGATGCCTCGGAGAGCTCTTCATTTTTACGGTGCAATTGCTGTAACACTCGATTGCCGCATACGAAATGAACCCTTATTTTCTTTTTTTGCTTTTCAGTAGATAATATTTTCAATAAACCGATTTCCCCGGTCGATGCTGGATGTGTGCCTCCACAGCCGTTGTAGTCGAAATCAGGTATGATGACGAGGCGAATCTCATCTTCAACTGCCAATTGTTTGCGTAATGGGTATTGGGCAGTCTCTTCATAAGAGACCCATTTTGTTTCAATCGGACGATTTTGTAAAATGATCTCATTTGCACGCTTCTCAGCAGCTGCCAACTGGCTATCTGCCACTTCTGAAACGTCCAGATCAATCGTCACCATTTCCCTTCCTAAGTGGAAACTGATGGTTTGAATACCAAACAGTTCAACGAAAGCAGCTGTTAATATATGTTGCCCGGCGTGCTGTTGCATATGATCAAATCGGCGTTCCCAATTAATAACGCCTTCAACATTGCTAGGCAGCTCCCACTCCTTTGCCAAGAAGTGAAGGATCTCACCATCTACTTCTTCGACATCCATTACTTCGATCCCGTTGAGTGTACCCGTATCATGGGGCTGCCCTCCTCCTGTCGGATAAAAAGCGGTATTGTCCAATACGACATACGGTCGGTCGTTCTCATCGATTCCATTTTTCATAAGCTTTGCAGTAAAAGTTGTGCGATAAACATCTTCATAATAATGGCGGTCTTTTAACATAGTAATTCTCCCATAGTGAACTTTTTCTTTAGTGTACACTAAAAAAGAAGAAGCTTCCCGCTTAATGGAAAGCTTCTCTCATTCGATTGCGCAATGATGAAATTTGCTTTATGAGAAGATCGTATTTTTCTTTCCAAAGTACACGCATCGCCAAAGTTAAAAATAATAAAGAGCATAGGAGGAGTGTTGATACAATTGTTGTCACCTTAAAGAACAGCAATTCGCTGAAGCCCCCGAGCCCTATTGCAATCGATAAACTGCTAATAAATAGAATCAAGGCGACTGGAATGAGTTGCATGAATAGATCATAACCTCTCTTTTTCATGAAGCGCATCGTAATAGGTGTTAAAAACGCGATCAACACAATATAGAAAACAATGATCAGCGTATTTAAAACAATCATGATTATATCCATACTCATCAACCTCCAAAACGAATCACCTTCTGAATCTATACCCAAATTCCATAGAAATTATGCCTCATAGGAATGAAGATAGGAAGAAGGGATGTATTATAAGCCATTGTTCATTCAATTACTTCGAAGCTCTCTAGCATATGATAAAACCTTGCTCCATGACCTTCAGCGGCTTCTAAAAAATACTTGCTAGTCAGCGCGAAGCTACCGCCTTTGCCATTGCTGACAATATATAGATCAATCACATTTCCATCCCATGTAGATTCAGTCAGCCCGTGAAGATGATAGCCTTCCACCGGTTCTGTTACGGTTTCAACGTCTCGCAGATTAGGAAACTCCGGTTTCAAGGAAGACTGCAAGTCGTCTGCAAGTGCTTCGGGAGGAACAGTAGGATATTGTTTAATTTCTAAACTAACTTCAGGGTATTTTTCCGGAAGTGGATCAATTGTCGTAATAAGATCGGAGTTTTCGCCAATTATCATTTTGTATCGGGATTCATCGATGTAAATGACATATTCAGCTTCTTTCCCTTCATGCAATTGAACGTTTGTTGGTTCTTCCTGTCCTTCAATGCTTTGAATTATTTCTTTCTCTGGTGCGAATAGATCTTTTATGTTATTCATAAAAGCTGACCCTGTTTCCGTTTCCACGCTTATTAAAAGCGCTATTGCTGCAGCGGCAGCCCCAATTACCGGAAATAATTTCTTTTTCTTTTTCGGTTGTATTGGGCTTCCTTCAAATAACTCTTTTTCAATACCGTCCCAAACCTCTTTTTTCATTTCGATGGCGTCTTGTTCTGTTTGATCGTTTAATATGTGCTGAATTCGTTCATCGAACTTGTTCATTCGGAATCCTCCTTCATAAGTTGTTCTTTTAGCCGTTTTCTACCTTTAAATAATCTCGATTTGACCGTGTTTTGATTCAGACTTAAAATTTCGGCAATCTCTTTTTCGGAAAATCCTTTTATATATTTCAATATGATTGGAATTCTTTGGTGGTCTTCTAAAGACTGAATGAGTGAGTATAGATCAAATAGTTGATTTTCTTTAGAGGGAGTAGATTGTTCACTTAGTTCAATATACTTGCTATATGTGGATTCCTTTTTCATGATACGTAAGCATTCATTGGTCAATATTCTATAAAACCAAGGTTCAAAGGGCAATGAAGCATTGTAGCTTCCAATTTGCCGATAGACACGGATGAAAGTTTCCTGAACGGCATCTTTCGCTTGCTCGCGGTTCCGGGTTATAGCGGAAGCTGTGCGAATGGCAGTGTTTGCATAGGCATCGTAAAATTGCCGAAATGCTTCTTTATCACCAGATTTTATGAGAGTTGGCCATCTTTTCTCCAAGCTGTCCCCACCTTTCTACGATGCTTTAATCGTTCTACTTACTATACCCGGGGGAAGATCTAAAAGTTTTCACTAAAAAAGATTCCACACAACTATTCTTAGTCATGTGGAATCTTCAGTTGCTAACAAACACCTTTAAAAAAGTAAAAGCTATAGGATCTATACTTCCTGCTGCAATCGAATTCTTCGGTTAGCGATCGTTGGCAATGTCATTCCGATTAGGATGATCACTATACCGCATATTTGCAGGGTTGTCATTTGTTCATTTAAAAGCAATACGGAAGCGGTGACGGCTACTGGCAATTCGATAGCGCTTAGGATAGACGCGGTTCCTCCTCCAACTTTCGGAATACCAATTGAGAAGAATAAAATTGGAATGATAATACCGAATACACCTAATATTAATCCGTATACCCATAATCCGCTAAATAGCACACCGTTCCAAACAATTTCTGGTTCTTGAAAAAAGGAAATGGCAATTGCTGCAAAGAAAGACATGAATAGCAAGCGAGTAATCGTATCCATTCCTTCAACTTGCCGCTGGTTTACTGCAAGAAACGCTGAAAAACTAATAGCGGATGCCATTCCCCACACCCAACCTTGCCAAGGGATGCCACTCAAATCCGCATCGATTATACCTGCTGCAAATATTGTGCCACCAAATAAAAAAAGCAGAGAGATGACCTCTGCACGTTTCGGCAATCGACGGTGAAGTATACAATCAAGAAGCATGCCAATCCATGTAAATTGGAAAAGCATAACAACAGCCAAAGAAGCAGGCATATAGCTGACAGTGATGCCGTAAACAGTGCCTGTAGTGGCTGTCAGCAAACCAGCTAATATAAGAGTAAACCCGCCGCCGAATTTGGGCAGGCCCCGATGTGTGAAAAGGTATAGAATTGCGGCCAATACAAATCCAGTGAAATATTGGCTCGTTACTGCTTGGGCAGCTGTATAACCATCTGCAATCGCCAATTTGACAATTGTCGATAAAATACCATAGCTGCTCGCCCCTATTATGACTAATAAGGGATACATCCATTGTTTCATCTTATAATCCTCCAGTCCATGCAATAGTATAACACGGGAAAGGATAAAGATTCGATAGTGGAATCCTAAAATATGGATTTGGTTAATAGATGAAATCTTTAGTAGCGTATGTGAGTAATGCAATTTGTTATATACAAAATAGAACAGGGGTGTTATACTAAACATATAACAAAAGAAGGGCTGTGAAAGTATGCAAGAACTCGCAAAAATCCCTTGGGATTTAATAATGCCCATTATTGTGCTGCAGTTGATTTTAATGATTGTTGCGCTATTCGATGTAATCCGCCATCAACGGACGAATGGGCCATTCATTATGTGGATATTCATTATAGTTTTCGTAAATATTATAGGCCCGATCGTGTACTTTATTTTTGGGAGGAAGCAAACATGACAGAGCTTCTGAATGTCAGAAAATTATCTAAAGCCTATGGAGAGCAAAGAGTTGTAGATTCAATCACCTTCGACTTAACAGCGCATACATCCACAGCGCTAATAGGTCCCAATGGGGCAGGAAAGACGACGACATTATCCATGCTGGCAGGACTTGTGACGCCTACGGATGGTACAATTTCATTTCTAAATCAAACAAAATCTGATATACGGTCAGCAATCGGTTTTCTGCCGCAATATCCAAAGTTTTTCCCGTGGCTGACGGCATTGGAATTTACGGAAATGGCAGCGAGGTTAAGTGGAGTAGATAGCCGGCAAGCTGCAAAAGAAGCGCAAAAAGCGTTGGAGTTTGTTGGACTTGGAGAGGCAATGAAAAAAAGATCCGGTACATTTTCCGGTGGCATGAAACAGCGGTTAGGATTGGCTCAGGCAATCGTCCATAAACCGCAGCTGCTGCTGTTGGATGAACCTGTATCTGCCCTCGATCCGGTAGGCCGTAGACAGGTGATGAATTTATTGAAAGAGTTGCAACAAGAAACGACAATTCTTTATTCGACACATATTTTGAATGATGCCGAGGAAATGACAGATCAATTATTGTTCCTTCGAAAAGGCATTCTTGTGGAAAATGGTTCGCTGGACGATATCCGCTCGAAATATGCTGATCCACGTATCGTTATAGAATTTGAGACGGCGCAGGAGGCAGGTAGATTTGTTCGTATGTCTTCTTGGGACATGAAGTCAAAAGAGAAAATAGTGTCGATAGAAGTGGTCGAAAGAAAAGTGATGATGCCTCATGTTTTGGCGATATTGCATAAAGGGGATTACGCGGTGCGGAAAGTCGAAATGCAGACGGCGAATTTAGAGGAAATCTTCATGAAAGCGGTGATGGACGCATGAATGATTTGAATGTGCTTATTCGAAAAGAGTGGCGAGAGATGAGCAGGAATTACAAATTGTATTGGATTCCGATCGTATTCATCATCTTCGGCATAATAGAACCAGTCACCAATTATTATTTGCCTCAAATTATGCAAAGTGTCGGGAACTTGCCTGAAGGAATGGATTTTTTATGGCCTGAATTTACCGGTGAAGATATTTTCATATCGTTGATGGGGCAATATCAAACGGTTGGCATTTTACTATTTTCTCTTGCGTTTATGGGCTCAATTGCAGGGGAAAGGAAAAGCGGAACAGCGACATTGCTTTATGTTCGTCCTTTATCATTCAAAAATTATTTCCTCAGTAAATGGATCGTCATTAATGGAATCGCGCTAAGCAGCGTATGGATTGGGTTTTTAGCAGCATGGTATTATATTCGAATTTTATTTAACACAGTGCCGATTGGGGAACTGCTTGCCTTTCTTGCGACGTACAGTTTATGGATTGTTTTTGCGGTGACGCTTATCCTGTTTTTCAGCGCTTCGGTATCAACAGGCGCTACTGCAGGTTTATCTATTTTGTTTTTATTATTTTTCCAAGTGATTGACTCCGTCATTGGGGCGTATTGGAAAGTAACTCCTTGGAAGCTATCGAGTTATGCGGCGGATCAATTTTACCATACGATGGATCAATCTGGATATTGGATGACGGTCGGGTTGAATAGTATGTTGATACTACTTTTCATCGTCTTAGGAATAGTTGCGTCGAAAAAGAATGCATCGAAAACGACAGTATAATACAAGCATTTTCATTTCCCGGGAAATTTCTACCGGGATCTCACATAGTCATGAAGGAAATCGTTGAAAAGAGGAGCTTTTTGGAAAAGCAAACCTTTCAACGATTTTTCTTTCCTTCTATCATGATTGATTGTATTTTTCTTCGCTTGACGAACGATTTTTTGTTTTGTGATGATGCCTTTCTTCTTCCTCTTCCATTCTCAAATCTTCCAAAGGAATCGGGTCGACGTTTTGCATATCTTCATGCATGTCGTAAATACTTTCTTTATCCGTTGGCATGTTTTCAGGATTATCCATGAACGATCCTTCCGCATCTTTGCGATCACGCTCAGTGAAAGGCTTTTTCTTATTCAATGAATCCACATCCTTTCTGTTTTTATACTATTTACCGTTTGGCATAACTATAAACATTGATTACAAATCCATATTGCTAATTAAGGTACATGTGTTTTCTATAGATGCAGAGGGTAAAGTGATCAAAAGCAGATAGAGGAGAGTGGTGTAATGGAAAAGGAATATGTCGGCACAATGCATTCGGTTGATGCGGCGCTATACAAAATTACAGAATTGATATCGAAAGGCTATAGTGAAGAACAAATTTCTGCAGTAGCATATTCGGAGGAAGACCTATCTCAACTGAGAAGTCAGACATTCATTGCGTTAGATGGAAGGGATGAGGGAAACCTTTTGGAGCGGTTTAAAGCAATGTTTATCGACGAGCGGCAAAGGAAGGAAAAAGTATTTGAAGATATGGGGTTTTCAAAAGAAGAGTCTGCAAATATTTATAATGAAGTGAAAAATGGAGGCATTGCAATATTCGTTGATCGCGTAAATACTCAATTGCCCAAAGAAGGACGCGGCGGTGGAGCTGTAGAAGATACGGAAAGGGATAGCCGGGCTGCTTTGACGAACAGTTTTGAACCGTTGTCGGGAGAAGATGATTTGCAGCCGAGAGACGACAACTCAGGTACTGTTCCACGCATTAACACCGATCATCTTTGACTAGAAAAGGCTGGGTCCATTTTCGATGGCCCCGGCCTTTTTGATCACCATTTTTTATGATTTTCTGAAACACGATCTTTTAATTTCCCAGCTTCTTTCTGTGCCTCGCCTTTTAATTTATCGAACTTTCCTTCAGCTTGCAGCATGGCGTCATCTGTCGCATTGCCGACTTGATCTTTCAATTCGCCTTTCGTTTTATTAACGGCACCTTTGATTTTATCTGAATAACTATTGTCTTTCATTCTTATGGCCTCCTAAAAAGTAGTTGTTTGTAAGTACCCGGTCTTGAATGCAATTAAACTTATGGGCTATGGAAGGTTTCGAGAGTGAAATGGCAAGAGTGTAAAGTCCTTAAATAGGGTATGAAAAATGCATCGAAACATACGTGGTTACTTGAAATGGCATTTTATATAATTGAAAGACAAAGAAGCTAAATACGGAGGAGATTCGTATGGCGGTAAGAAAAGGGCGCTTTGCAATTTGGAAAGGGAAAGAGTACCCGATCGTTTCCCAACAACGAACTTTGTATTTACAATCCGATTATGAAGATGAAATAAATGGATTTAAAAAATGGAGCACAAATAGTGATACCGCATATAAAGAAGTGTCAGTTGAGGATTTAGATGACGCTTATGAAATATTTCCTTATGTCATGCTGTCGGGCTACCGTTTTGTAGTGGATACCTTTCATGAGAAGGATGGGAAAGTGACGTTGACAACAAACAATCCCTTTGTCCAGAAGAAGCTATCGGTAACACCTTATGGCAGAGATGAATTTAGGATTGTATTGCCAATAGATGAGGTAGAAATATTGGAAGACCGTTTGCCGATTTTAGGTTTTGATGAATGAAGAAGGCAGTGCCGTAATCAGCACTGTCTTTTCATTTATTGCTTTAACAGTTGAAGGACAGATTGCGCTTGCTGCAGATGAAGCGAAAATACATACTGCCCTGCTTGTAAAAGGATGTTTGCTTTTGTCAACGCCATCATTTCTTTTGCGATATCTACATCCCGTATGCGCGATTCGGCAGCAGTCAAGTTTTCCTCCATCGTCATAGCGTTGTTATACGCATGCTCTAATCGATTTACATAAGCTCCCATGCGTGCTCGTTCGGAGGACACCTTTTTGATGGCTTCATCTAATGATGAAATGGCTTGATCTGCCTCTTCGCGAGTTTCTATTGTGGCATCTTTTATCCCCAAAGCAGCCATGCCTGTATCTCCAATCGTAAATTCGATTGATTGCCCCGCATTTGCTCCAACCTGTGTTTTAAATGATGAGCGCGATCCGTCCAATAACGGCATTGTGTTAAATTGAGTGTCCTTTGAAATTCGTTCAAGTTCTTTTTTTAGTTCTTGAAATTCGATATTCAGCAATTCACGGTCATCATTAGTTAACGTGCCATTAGCAGCTTCTACACTTAACTCACGCATTCTTTGCAAAATGGCATGTGTTTCGTCCAACGCTGATTCAGCAGTCTGGAATAGAGAAATGCTGTCTTGTATATTGCGCTGTGCGACTTGCAACCCTCGAATTTGTGCCCGCATTCTCTCCGAAATGGCCAGTCCTGCCGGATCATCCGCAGCACGATTAATCCTTAGTCCAGAGGAAAGCCGCTCCATGGACAGCATGATCTGATTATTATGCATGTTCATGTTGCGCAAAATGTTAAGCCCCACTGCATTCCAATTACCTAACATAAACTCACCTCTCCCTATATTTTCCTCTATCTCTTTTATCGTCAAATCATTGAATATTTTTATATTTATTCTGAAAATAATTCGGCGGCTCAACATTTAAAAGGATCGTTGAAAGTGGAAAGCTGTGGTTGGTTCGAATAATAGTGCATACCACAAAACGTAAAACTCTCATGTAGCGTCGGTCGATTTTTTAGAACGCACTCCAATTACTGGCGTAAGGTGCTTGTTTTCTGGCTCGAACACCCCGGATACTGGCGCACTCCTCTCCGTTACTGGCGTAACCCGATTAAATTCTACCGCTTATACAAAGTTTGATAAATTATGACACGTTTGTATAAAAGCCATATGTATGAGGACATCCTTTGGAGAAAGTGGTGAATTTTTTAGGAGGAAAATAGATGGCAGACAATCAACAAGGTTTATCGCGCAGAGATTTTCTAAAGACGACGGGAATAGCGACCGGCGCTTTAGTAGGTGGAGGGTTAATCGGGGGACTTGTCGGCTATAACGTCAAGAAGGATGGAAAGACTGCCAATGAAGGACAGCTCGCTACAGAAGGCGTGGAGGGCGCTCCGAAAGGGCTTATGTTTTTAACGAATCAAAATGAATTTCACGTTCTATCTCAAGCTACTGAGAGGATTTTTCCGGAAGATGACTTAGGGCCTGGGGCAATTGCACTTGGAGTGCCGTATTTTATTGATAATCAATTAGCGGGTAATTACGGCAGCAATGCAAGAGAGTATATGCAAGGTCCGTTTTTCGCTGGTGAAGCGACACAGGGGTACCAGAGCGCTTTAACACGTGCGGAGATTTTTAGGCAAGGTATCGCAAAGTTGGATGAAGAAGCGAATGCTCGGTATGAAAAAGGGTTTGCGGAGCTGGACGCTGAGCAAATGGATACAATTTTAACCGCTTTTCAGAAGAACGAAGTTGAGATGAAAGGTGTGTCCTCAGAATTCTTTTTTAGGCTTTTACGGCAAGCAACGCTTGAAGGGGCATATGCAGATCCGATTTACAACGGTAATGCCAATATGGAAGGATGGCGTATGAAAGGCTTTCCGGGACATCAAATGGCATATGTCAATGTTATAGAGGAAGAGAAGTTCCAAGTGATTGAACCTAAATCGATTAGCAGTATGCAGCACTAAGGGAGGCAATTGCCATGGCGAAAACTTTGGATAAGGTAGATGTTGTAACGGTGGGCATCGGCTGGACGGGTGGTATTGTTGCAGCTGAATGTGCAAAGGCTGGGTTGAAAGTTAGAGGCCTTGAGCGTGGGAAAAATAGGGGAACCCAAGACTATTTGATGATTCATGACGAATATAGGTATGCAATTCGATATGATCTCATGCAGGATTTATCGAAAGAAACGATTACTTTCCGAAACCATCGCAAAATGCGCGCCCTTCCAATGCGTCAGATGGGGTCTTTCCTGTTGGGTGAAAATTTAGGTGGAGCGGGTACGCACTGGAATGGGATGTCGTACCGTTTTTTGCCTTATGATTTTCAAATTAAATCAATGACAGAAGAAAGATACGGAAAAAACAAACTGCCCAGCGATTATCTTTTAACGGACTGGGGCATTACGTACGACGAGTTGGAACCTTATTTCGACAAATATGAAAAAACAGCGGGCATTTCTGGGGAAGATAATAATCCATTTTGGGGTAAGCGGTCAAGCGATTTTCCTACCCCTCCAATGAAAAAGACACCGATCTTGAAAATGTTTGAAAGTGCAACGAAAAAGTTGGGCTATCATCCATACATGCTGCCGTCTGCAAATATTTCGGAGGCGTACGAAAATCCAGATGGACAGAAGATTGCTCCTTGTCAATACTGTGGTTTTTGCGAGCGGTTCGGCTGTGAGTACGGAGCGAAATCATCTCCAGAAATCACGGTTGTCCCGACAGCGTTGAATACAGGAAATTTCGAGCCGGTTTTCCATGCCAATGTCGTGGAAGTTTTGAAGTCTGGGAATAAAGTGACCGGCGTCAGGTATTTTGATACACAAACTGGCGAAGAGTTCATACAACCAGCAGACGTTGTCGTTTTGACAAGTTATGTGTTGAACAATGCAAAGCTGCTCATGGTGTCGAAAATCGGTGAACAATATGATCCTGACACAGGCAGAGGCACATTAGGGAAAAATTATTGCTATCAGCTTGGACCAGGAACGACCGGATTTTTTGAAGATCAAATGAATGTATTTATGGGCGCGGGGGCATTGGGAATGTCCATTGATGATTTTAATGGAGATAGCTTTGATCATTCCGACGTTGATTTCATCCACGGCGCAAGCATTACTTTGGGACAAACAGGAGTACGTCCAATTCAGACTAACCCTGTGCCGCCTGATGTGCCGGCGTGGGGAGCGGAATTTAAAAAAGCTTCGATATATAACTATACGCGGACATTATCCGTGCATGGTCAAGGAGCAACGATGCCTCATAAGGAGAATTATATGACGCTTGACCCGAATTATCGGGACGCATATGGGGTACCTTTGCTGCAAATGACGTATAACTTTACGGAACAGGATCGAAACTTGCATCAGTTCATTACCGAGCGTACAGCAGAAATTATGAAAGAGATGGGTGCAAAGACAGTTGTACCGGGAAGCCCAATTACTGATTATGACATTGTTCCTTACCAATCGACGCATAATACAGGGGGAACGACGATGGGGGCAAGCCCCGATGATAGTGTAGTCAACAATTACTTGCAGCATTGGGACGCGGACAATTTATTTGTTGTTGGTGCTGGAAATTTTCAGCATAATAGTGGCTACAATCCAACAGCGACTGTTGGTGCCCTTGCGTACCGAGCAGCAGAAGGAATTATTAAATACAGCAAAAATGGCGGTTCACTTGTCTAATCGAAAGGAGACATGAAACATGAGTTTAGCAAGCATCGGCGTACCTGGATTAATCATTATTTTAGTCATTATTCTTATCCTTTTCGGCCCTCGGAAATTGCCAGAAGTCGGATCGGCAGTTGGAAAGACGCTAGCAGAATTTAAAAAATCGGCCCGTGATGTCTTAGAAGACGAAGAGGGGAAAGAAGATCAATCGAAGAAAACAGATCAGCTGTGAGGATCGATTATGGATCCATATCAAGAACATAGAAATGTACGTAGTCCATTGGATAAAAAGCCTGTCAACACTGAAGATGAGAAGCAATCTACGGTAAAAAATCAAGAGCGGGATGAAGTAGTAAAAACGACAGAACCTCAACCTTCACTTGTTGATCATTTGAATGATTTACGTAAGCAGCTCATTAAAAGTATCGCCACTTTCCTATCTTTCTTCTTATTCATTTTCGTGACGATTAACAAATGGTTTCCACTCATTACGAGAGGTCACGAACTAGTAGTCCTTGGACCGATGGAAGTTGTGACATTTTATATGTCCATATCGGCTGCATTGGCATTCGGTTTGTCACTACCTTTTCTATGTCATTTTTTATGGCAATTCGTTAAGCCGGGGCTGAATGAGAAGGAGAGTCAATTTCTTGGGCTCTACTCGCCTGTCATGTTGTTATTGTTTGCGGGAGGCATCGCGTTCGGCTATTTTGTCGTAAATCCTTTGAGCTATCATTTTTTAGTATCTTTAGGAGCGGTAAATTTCACAGTAATGGTTTCTGCGCAAGAGTATGCAAAGTTTCTCTTGATGACGACATTGCCGATCGGCTTATTATTTGAACTGCCGATTGTAGCAATGTTCCTCTCTGCAATTGGATTGCTGACGTCTGCATCATTAAAAAAGGTTCGGAAATGGTCTTACGTCATTTTGGCAATTCTTTCTGGTCTGTTGACGCCACCGGATTTCATTAGCCAATTGATCGTGCTCATTCCGATGATCGTGTTATACGAAGCAAGTGTACTTATCGTTGTGTACAAAGAACGAAGAAATATGGCTGTTAATTAACTTAAATGAGCAAAGGGAATGTGAGGATCCTTTGCTCATTTTTTGTTTGGCAATAAATTTCCTCGGAGGGAACAAAAATATTCACAATGCTATAATAAAAGTAAATAGGCTGACGACTGGATGTGACACAATGCAACATGAAGGCTATACGTTGAGGGATCTTCAATTTTGGAAAATCGTAATTGGTTTAGGGTTTGCTTCTATTTTCATATTTGCTGCGATGTATGCGATGCAGCCGCTTTTGCCTTTGTTCACGAAGGAATTCGGTATTTCGGTGTCTTACGCCAGTACAGCGATGTCAATGACGACAATCGGGCTGATCGTGGGGTTAATCGTCCTTGGATTTTTTTCGGATCGAAACGGGCGGAATGTTTATATTTATTTATCGCTCATTGGCTCGGTCATTCCGTTTCTTTTAATTGCAAATACGGATTCTTTTTTAACCATCGTCATTTTACGTTTCCTACAAGGTTTTGCGCTAGCTGGTGTTCCAGCAGCAGCGCTTGCTTATATTAGCGAGGAAATACATAGGCAGTTTACGAGTGTCGCCACGGCATTCTATATTGCTTTTAATGGATTGGGAGGAATGATTGGCCGCTTCATGACGGGGTTTATTGCCGAGCAAGCATCTTGGCAAATGTCATTATATATCCTTTCCATTTTTGGAACGGTACTATTTGTCATTCTGTTGTTAATCCTTCCGAAGTCAAGGAATTTTGTGCCGAGTGATACGACGTTCAAAAAAGATATTGAAGGGATTGCTTTTCACCTGAAAAACCCGGCTTTGCTAATCGTTTTCGGGTTAGGCATTGTGCTGCAATTATCCTTCACCGGGATTTGGACATACTTGCCGTTTCATTTAATTGAGGCGCCGTATTCGCTGTCACTTGAATGGATATCTTATTTATATTTAGCATACGGTTTTGGAGTGATCGGTGCACCGCTTGCAGGATGGCTTGCGGGGAAATTCGGCCTCCGTAATGTGAGGCGGGTAGGGGTCGTTTTATTATCAGCAGGGATTGGTCTTACGGCATTATCACCGCTTGTTTTGATTGTTGTCGGATTATGTGTCATCTGCTTAGGGTTCTTCACGGCGCATTCGTTGACGGCGGCTTCTGTCAGCAAGGAAGCGACACATCATAAAGGGAGTGCATCGAGCCTTTACTTGGTCTCCTATTATATTGGCGTTGCAATGGGCAGTACATTGCTCAGTCCGCTGTATGAGAGCTTAGGTTGGCACGGGCTCGTTGCACTTACTGCATTATTGCCTATTGTTTACGTAGGGATGATTCGTTATCGAAGACAAAAGAATTAAAGCATTTAGAAGTGGTCCAGCAAGTTACACTTACTTTATATAATGAATGTCATAGATACTTCTAATAGGAAAGTTTTTGCGTTCATATGTAATGACAGATGGTAGAATTACGTGGATAGTAGAGATGACAGTGTGGGATGGAGAGTATAGCCTTAGAACAGTGCCGTAGTTAGGGCCGTTTCTTGAAGGAGGAGCTTTGATTTGAAAAAAATTGATGATTTAAAAGCTGGAGTTGCTGTAATTATTTTGAACAAAGAGAATCAGGTGCTATTGCAAAAAAGAGCCGATGTAGGGTTGTGGGGTATTCCTTCAGGACATGTGGAAATTGGTGAAACAGTGTCTGAAGCAATTATAAGAGAAGTAAAAGAAGAAACTAATTTAGATATAAAAATTGAAAAGCTGATCGGTGTTTACTCAGATCCAGATTCACAAGTGTTCAATTATCCAAATGGCAAAGTAGTGCATTTTATAACAACTTGTTTTCTTGCTGAAATTACAGGTGGGGAACTTAAATGCAACTCAGATGAGTCGCTTGAAATACAATTTTTTAGTCAAGACAATTTACCAAAGGATTTGTTAACAATGCACCCTCAATGGTTAGATGATGCTCTTTCAAACAAGGAAGCGGCATTTATTCGCTGAATCGGGCGCACATACACAAAGGTGCAATTTTGGAAAGGGGGATGTACATGATTCGTTTAGTAACAAAAAGTGATTTACAACAAGCTGCTTCTCTTGTGGCGATGGCTTATCCGGGGATGCAAATATCGGGAGAGGAAGCTCAACAAACGTTTATTGAACGACTTAGTTTCGAAATTGAATCTGAAAATAACTTGAGTTTCTATGGATTCTTTACCGAACAAGATGAGTTGTTAGGCTTGTATAAGCTTCATGACCTTAACATGAATGTAAATGGTAGTATTGTACGTGTTTGGGGAATTGGTACGGTAGCTGTTCACTTTTTTCACAAAAAAGAAGGTATTGCGAAACAGTTGCTGCAGCATTTTCATGAGCTTGCTAGACAAGAAAATGTCGGGATTGTTTCGTTATACCCCTTTAACACGTCTTTCTATCAAAAGATGGGGTATGGATATGGACCAACTCGCTATCAATATAAACTAAAGCCCACAAGTTTTCCAAGCAGTGGTGAACGAAAGAAAGTAGTCATGTTGTCTCCGTCCAATGAGGAAGAGATTGTCGCCGTGTACAATAAATTTGCATCGATGCATCATGGCATGATCGAACGGACTTGGCATGAACGTAACTTAATTAAGAAAAAAGCTACGTATTATGCCGGTGTTTATGAGGGGAATGAGTTAGTTGGTGCGCTTGCATATACGTTGCAACCTGTAAAGGATAGTCATTTTCTACATCATGAAATGAATATTTTTGAATGGGTATGGACGAAGCCAAGCGCTTTCATCGATATGTGTACGTGGATTCATTCACAACAGGATCAAGTAGATCGTGTCTACGTTCGAACGCAAGATGAATCATTTATTTATCAACTGGAAGACCCGAAGAACGATAGCAATCGTATAATTCCGAGTGTTTATCACGAAATCGGTACTGTTGGTACAGGGATTATGTATAGAATTAGCTCGATCATGTCATTTGTGGAACAAACGAATTTTAATTCCTTAGATCGACCTGATCGTCCTGTAACGATTTCTTTATTTGTTCAAGATTCGTTTATAAAGGAGCAAAACGGTAGTTACAATTTATCCTATAGCGAAGATTGTTGGAGCATAGAAAAATCGTCCATTTCTATTGAGGAAGTTGATGTAAGCATCGCAGTTTCGGATTTAAGTTCCTGGTGGATGGGCTGTGTTAGCTTGGAGCAGCTAGCTCAGTATGGAAAAGTAAAAGTGAACAATTGGCCAGCAAATCAGTTGGATCGATGGTTTAAGCCTACCAACAAACCTGTTTGCTTCACTTCATTCTAATAATGTATAATTTGTTTCAAAATTTTTTCTGAGTGAGGGTAAATTATGAACATTTCGTTTAAATTAATGTCATCAATTAGCTTTGAAGAGGCGCATGCCCTGTTTAATCGTGGGTTTGAAGGGTATTTAGTGCCGATGAATTTATCTTTAGATACTTTTGTGGGCCGTTTTGGGAATGATGGATTATCTTCGGCATTGTCTGTCGTTGCATATGATGGAACAGACCCAATCGGCTTTGTGCTTCAAGGCATTCGAGAAGTGGATGGTCAAAAGATTTCCTGGAATGGCGGAACGGGGATTATTCCGGAATACCGAGGAAGAAGGTTAGGTTATTCCTTGATGGAGGAAGCAGAAAAACGCATACTGGAGCGTAATGTCTCTGTTGCGACGTTGGAGTCCCTTTCTGAAAATAAGGCAGCAATCTCTTTATATGAAAACTGTGGTTATCAAGTAGAGGACGAATTGCTTTTCTTGCGTGCAAACGGAAGAATAGTTAGCCAGTTGCCGGAGCTTGATGGCTATGAAATGGTAAGAATTCCGGCTGCCCAAACGATTGGATCGGATTTATTTCCAAGTATCGTTCCTTGGCAAACAGATGCTAATAACACACCGAAATTGGGTGGGGAAGCTGTCCTGATTATAAAGAATGGAGAAGTGGAGGCAGCTTGTCTCATTCGGAAAAATTGTACATTTGGCAATGAGACGGAAAGCATTACGTTGTTTCAAGTGAAGGAAAATGGAAATGAAGATGCTTTAAACAAACTCCTATCTTATGCATTGGAATACGACCAATCGATCAATCGTACAACTTATAACTTCCTAAAAGGAAATGGACGCGCAATTTCATCTTTACGAGCAAGTGGTTTTGAAAATACGCCAATATCACAAGTTTTTATGATGAAAACATTCTAAATTGTACCCAACGAAGAGGTTTTTGAACAATAAGAGATGTACGACTTAACTTGCAAGCAATGTTTAGGGCTTTTGACATTATTCGGGTATGTCCCCACGTTGAATGACACTGCTCTTAAAGAAAACGGGGCTGTCCAGAAAGTCAGTGTAAACTGATTTTCTGTGATAGTCCCTTTCTGGTTGGAGAATAAATGGGGAACCCCTGACAACCGTCGCTTTCCGTTCCAGGCG
>NZ_JBHTLT010000113.1:0-20169 GCF_042679045.1 Sporosarcina contaminans
CGCGTGCTACTTTCAGTATTGAATGAGAAAAATACAAGAACAGGTGGCGAAAAACGATTCGTTTTTCGCCACCTGTTCTATTTTAGGGACTTATTGGACAGCCTCAATAAATCAGTGATCTCTTCTTATACCAAGACGATTTTTTAAAGCAAACTGAAGTAGCTGAGAAAAATTGATTCCTTCATTTTCTGCAGCATCATTTAACCATTTAGGAATGGTTAAAGTTTTCTTCACAGCTTTATTCTCGAATTCATCGCGAATATAGTCAGTCCATGCCTCAATAAACACTAAGAAGCACCCTTTGGCAAGGTGTATGTTATTTGGATGGGAAGGTGCAGGGATTTCTTCTCCATCTTCTTCCATACCATATAAAAACCCTTCCAATGCATCTTTAGCCATATGGATTGCTTCATCCATATCTACACCTTCAGTGATGCAGCCGGGCAGATCCGGAAATGTAACTGTAAATCCTTCTGAACCATCAGTTCCGGGATCGAAAACAGCGGGAAATAAATATTTAGCCATTTATATTAACCTCCTCAGCAAGCAAGACTATTTGAGTCTCGCTTGCTTTAGTATTGATATTAATGTTCCTTGTTTCAAGTCTTTCCTTGGATGGGGTACGGTAACAATTCCTTTTTTGGTGGGGTGTTTGAAATGATGATGACTTCCAACCACTCTTATTATGTACCATCCATCTTCCTTAAGTATCTTTATGATTTCTCTTGATGAGATTTTTGTTCTCCCCCTTTCGTTACCTTCATTATTACACGTATAAAATATACGTGTCAACAGTGAATTTTATTAATATTGAAATTACAAGAAAAATATACGATGTCATACGCTTGTCATACGAAGTCTGTATATATGAGGGGGAGAAATAAAAGAGGGGGTGCGCCCGAGCAGCTGAATCCCTCCTAAAGCCCCTATATTATTTAAATATCACTTTTGCGCTCGATATATATAGCGTGGAGGTGTATTATGATTCCGGATGCAGCAAGAGATGTAATGAACCATCTCGCAGGACAACTGGTTGTCTTAATATTAATTATTGGAATAGCTTATGGAATTCCGTATTTATTACTAAGTTTAATTCGTGTTCCAGCAGCCATTAGAAATTTAATAGCAACATTAGTCATGTTAGCAGCAATTTATTTCTCGTTTGATAAACTATTTCTGTGAAATAAATGACCATTAGGTAAATGAGTATTCTCTTTTTAGGTCATATTGCTTATAATCAATTGTAAGGGGGATGGCAATGTCTAAAAAAGTACTTATACCGTTAATTATTTTATTCACCGTAATTTTCCTTGGAGTCGTTGGAGCTATAGTGAATGTTATAAATGAACCGAAAACAGCGGCACCTAAAGAAAAAACACCTGAAGTCAATGCAGAAGAAGTGTATAATTCTACAAACGATGAATCTGCTGTCGAAGGAAAAAATCAAGCTCGTGTTGAAACCGATGAGACTAAAACGGAAGCAGATACTACTTGGGACGATTTAAAAGAAAAAGATAAAATTATCGGTAAGAGTGACAAGGATTTCAAAGCTGCTGTCAAGGACAAGCCTACTAAGGTCAGAAACGATCAAACAGGAAAGTGGAGAAAAACATCCATTGCCGAGAGTATCGACATTGAAGAATATGCCTTGTCTTACCAGAAGGAATATATGAAGGATGATGAGGTTCATTTCATTGTTAACTTCACTCGTAATACGACTACGTGGCTTAATGCAACAGGCGGCCTTTTAGCTGTAGAGATTCGCGAACATGTCAGAGGCGAAGAGCACGATGCTAAAACGCTTGGTTCTGGCATGGTGTTAAAGAGTTACATTATCTATCCGGACGGCGACATTCAGGAATTGGATGTTTAATTAGTTAAGCACTTCACTTTAATTTGTGAGGTGCTTTTTGTTTTCACTTAAATATGGAGGTGGCAGGTGCATGTAGATGATTAATTGGGATGATATCCGGAAGGAATGGGAAACGAGTAAGATCACACTGGCCGCTCTGGCAGAAAAACATGATGTGAAGTTAGGGACATTGAAAAGTCGTAAAAGCAGGGATACTAAAGACGGCAATCCGTGGACGAGAGGTGCTCCTAAAAAGGAAGCAACCAAAACACAAAAGGTTGCAACCCCCACGAAAAGGATGCAACCAAAAAAAGAGCAATTCGAGCCTGTTGTAGAGTCCGATGATTTAACCGATAAACAACGGCTTTTTTGTATTTACTACATTAAAAGCTTCAACGCAACGATGTCAGCAATTAAGGCAGGATATTCAAGACACAGTGCACATGTTGAAGGAAGTCGGTTGCTAAGAAATGCTAAGGTTGCTGCAGAATTAAAAAGGCTAAAAGGTGAGATGCAACAGGGTGTATTCATCGATGCGATGGATGTGCTCAATAAATATATTCAGATCGCCTTTGCAGACGTGACTGATTACGTTGAATTCGGAACCATTGAGAAATCCGAAAGGAATCCGGAAACTGGCGAAGTAATGTTGGATGATAATTTCAAGCCGATCACTTACAAGGTGAGTTATCTGAAGTTTAAACATTCGGATGAAGTTGACGGAACCATCATTACTGAGGTGAAGAAAGGAAAAGACGGCATATCTGTCAAGTTAGCTGACAAGATGAAATCCCTTGAAATGCTATCCAAATACTTTGATCTATTCCCTGACAAATTCAAGCGTGAAGTCGAGGAAGTGAAGCTTGAAATTGTCACATTAAAGCGTTTGGTGCAAATGAGATGGAAGAGTATGAAGATGATGGTTTCCATGAAGCGTTGAACGCTACGACTTCGGAGGTGTGGGGCGATGCTGCTGCAGACACAGACGAAGGGTAAGTATTTCTCTTTCATGACCGAACGAAAACAGTTTAAGAAGAAGCCGGCGCCGTTCAAGTTTAAGCCTTTCTCGATAAAACAAAAACAAGTGCTTACCTGGTGGCGTGAAGATTCACCGGTTAATGATATGGATGGCATTATATGTGATGGCTCGGTACGTGCTGGGAAAACAGTCGTAATGTTCCCGTGGATGTGATGGAAAGCAGGTTGTCTGCCCGATGGTCTTTCACTTTATAGCCACTAGCTTTTAACATACGTTTCAGTGGAGTAATAACGTTCCTTCTAAACAAGCCGATTGTCTTTCCGACCATACCAAGGTTCTCGTCTGCGAATGTTTCCATCGCCCACATGACGTAGGACTGTTCGAAAAAGATTCGTTTGAATATATTTTAATACTTGATAAAAAAAGTTTTGGTCAAAATTCTAAAGAAACTCTTTTTCAAATCGCAAATTCAATCAGATGACTAACTTACATTGAACATAAAAGGTTTCGGAAAGTAAGGTTATTTTTAACCGAAAAGACTACTTATATCTGAAATAGCGCCCTGTCCTTGATGGATAAGGGCGCTTTTTTGATCCTCGAAATGGAAGCTTATAGTTTGTACTAAACAAATGGTCTACTAATTACAGTACAACGACGAGCTCCATTCGCTACTTCTTGACATGCCTTTTCTAATGAGATTCGTACAAGAACGGCTTCGTCTGTACCGTTTTCTACGTCAAATATTTGGAACGCTCTACAGTTATCTTGGAAGATACACTTAAACTCTACTTCAAATCCCGGAGGCGCCACAGGAGGTTGGTTTTGGATTCGGCAAAGGTGTAATCCACCCGCTAATAACTTTTCTGCCTGTTCTTCTGTAATACGTGTAATAACGATGGGGTCGATTTCAACTCCAGGAACTTTAGCTTCTATTTCAGCTAATAGGAAAAATCGGTCACCGTTTTTAATAATACAGTTAGAACCAATTGTTACAATATCGTTTGTGGTCATCTTATCATCCCTTTCTAACAGTAGGGTATTCATGTGCATATAGATGGCTTGGACAATAAAGGTAGGTTTTTCGTCTGAATGGTTGAGAATGAGTGACTTTCCGTATGGGATGTGCGCTTTTTATTCGCCTTTACATACGAATACTTATTCTCTATGTTGAGAATAAGGAGGGGAATGCATGTACTGAAACATTGAAAAGGTCAGTAGATTACGGAGAGGTTTTGGAAATAATGTACTTAGTAAAGGACGGTACGATTAGTAAACGAAAATTAATGTACTGCAGGTAGGCGAAGCATCGTTTGGGCTGTACTAGTTGGATTATTGTTAATGCCTTTTCCATTGCAGCAGTTGATGCGCCACTTTATATTGGATATGCACTGCCGAGGTTACAAATATTATTGAAAAATAAATGGTCTGCAATATTCATAGCTTCATTTGCTTTAGCATTTCAACATATTGCCTTGCTGTTGATTTTTGAATGGCAGTTTATGTTATGGCGAGCTATCGCATTTTTTCCTGTGACAGTAGTTTTAGCACTTATGTTTTAAAAAACGAAAAGGATTTTTCCTCTAATGATCGCACATTTTTTAATGGATTTGCAGATTATGATAACAATTCTTATAGTATCAATGTAAATATATTTTTAGAAACCTAATCTTATAAAGTGGAATGATGATAAATCTACAGTCCTTTTAAGGTTTGTAGTCATGAGATAGGTGTTTGCCCAGCTTGGCTTGAAAACGCTTGTCAGACAAGGCGCGAAGTCGAGCGAAGACCCAAATAGAACTTAGGTTCATGAGGGGACGAGCGAAACGAGCAACGCAGTATGCGAGCGTTTGTCAACAAGCTGAATCTGTTACTATGTTTTTTGTAATACATTTTTTACTTTACAAAGAGTGCTTTATTTCCCAATTTATTATAATGAAGCAGATAATTATGTATCGAAGTGATCAAACCTCCTGTTAGCATTTCCAAATCGATTGTTTGAATACTAACAAAAAGGCATCGCGTTACTGCATGTGCTAAATCGGAATATGGCATAAGCTATATAGATGAGTGTTTAGGAGCTTAAATGTACGTTCAAGACACAAGAAACAATCTCTATCCCACTCAAATGAGTGATATAGAGATTGATTAAAAAATATTGATTACAAGTTTAGTGATTCGGACTAATGATCGCTAACATTTGATGATCTTCCCAAGAACCATTAATTTTCACGTTTTTTATAGCTATTCCTTCTTTATGAAAACCAGCCTTTTCCAACACACGAATGGAACCTATGTTGTCAGGCATAACCCCCGCTTCAATTCGGTGTAAGTTTAGAACATCGAACGCATAATTTACTACTAACTTAGTCGCTTCAGTCGTATACCCTTTGCCATTTTCTCCTTGATCCAAAGAGTAGCCCAATAGCGCACTTTCACGTGGTCCACGAAAAACTTGATATAGGCCAATCGTTCCAATGAGACGATCATCCTCTCTTTTAAAAATCCCGAATCGATATTCCAAATCCTTTTTTATGTTTTGTTCCCATTTTTCAATTAAATCTTTTTGAGTTTCCAATGTCCAGAAATTTTCCGGCCGAGTGATGGAATAGCCTTTAAAAAAGTCTCGATTTCTTTCCTCTAAACTAAGTAATTCAGCAGCATCTGAGAGGATGAGCGGTCGTATATAAACAGTAGACACTTTGGACATGCAATCTTCCTTTCTATATGTATGAAATATTGAAATTATACCATATAG
Organism: Sporosarcina contaminans; assembly: GCF_042679045.1. Lineage (NCBI taxonomy): Bacteria > Bacillati > Bacillota > Bacilli > Caryophanales > Caryophanaceae > Sporosarcina > Sporosarcina contaminans. Next base: position 5,587 of record NZ_JBHTLT010000113.1, read on the forward strand.
TGAAATTAATGCTTCTTAAAAGGAAAAATGATTCCTACCCGTATTGCCGATATTATTGATCATGAATCGAGGAGAGAATTATTGAATTAAGACATTTAAATGTAAAATGTTGAAGTAATTTTAGGAGCTAAGGTAAAGAAGCAGTAGATTACAGACCACATCGGGTAGGAGAAATCCGAATGTTCTGTTACAATATACATAATGAATAGCGATCATGATTTGTTGTATTAGTAAATTTAAAATTTAGAGGAGGGGATTTTATCGTGTTGATGAAAAATAAAGAACGATGGCGTCCTATTATAATTGGTTGGGGCATGTTTGTTTTTGCATCTATTATAAGCTTACTACTTGGACCCAACATACTCGGACCAACAATACCCTCTATACTCGGCTTTTTAACTGCTGCATTCATAATATTTATTATAAACATTGTCTATGTGCTGTTCACAAACAAGAAATCAACAAAGATAGAAAAATAAATTGCTTATAGACCAACAGAAATAATTAGTATGATTTCCAAGCAAACAAGCAAAACTAATAAAAAATAGTATTGTCTTTTACGAATCATGTATATTATTCATGTTTCTTTTAGCAATGTATCTTCTTGATATTACACCGTGATCCACATAGCTGTAGGAGAAAATCTATATCCTTTATGACGAACAAAAGCAGTTGAAGAAGCCAACAGCATAGAAATTTAACACTGTGACTTCTATTAAGTCATAATTCGATAAGAAATACTTAGTACTCAAAGTATTGTCATTTATATTTCAAAAATCACACCGCCGAATTGGATGTTCAAAGACATATCAGGCGGTGTTTTGTTATACTGTCATTAAGTGTTAGGGGGATGAATCAATGAGACAATATTTGGATTTATGTAAACATATTCTTGAGAATGGGACTGTAAAGGAAGACCGTACAGGCACTGGCACGATTAGCGTGTTTGGTTATCAAATGCGTTTTGATTTACAGCAAGGTTTTCCTTTACTAACAACGAAAAAAACTGCTTTCCGTTTAATAGCATCTGAACTGCTTTGGTTCCTAAAAGGGGACACGAATGTAAAAACGCTCATAGAAGATCGCAATCCGATTTGGGATGAGTGGGGATTCCAGCGTTATGTCGAAAGTGACGAATATGACGGCCCGGACATGTCGGACTTTGGAAGACGAAGTCAAAAAGATGAGCAATTTGCTGTTATTTATCGTGAACAAATGGATATATATAAGAAACGTATCCTTTCGGATGAACAATTTGCAGAAAAATACGGTGACTTAGGCCCGATTTATGGCCGGCAATGGCGTTCATGGGCATCACCCGAAGGATCGGTCGATCAAATTCAAAACCTTATAGACGGCCTTAAGCGAAATCCGGATTCAAGACGGCATATTGTTTCAGCTTGGAACCCAGCTGAAGTGGAAGATATGGCATTGCCGCCATGTCATGCGCTTTTTCAATTTTACGTGGCGGATGGCAAGCTGTCATGTCAGTTATATCAAAGAAGTGCGGATGTATTTTTAGGCGTGCCTTTCAATATTGCTTCATATGCTCTGTTAGTTCATTTAATTGCTAAAGAATGTGGGTACGATGTAGGTGAATTTATCCATACAATTGGCGATGGCCATATTTATTCGAATCATGTCGAACAAGTGAAAGAGCAGCTTTCAAGGGAGCCAAGACCGTTGCCTACATTAAGAATCGAAGACGGGAAATCGATTTTTGACATGACGTATGAAGATATTAAAGTAGAGGGATATGACCCTCATCCAAAAATAAAAGCACCTATCGCGGTATGAAAGGACGATGAGATTGTTATCATTACTTGTCGCGCATGATTTGAATCGAGTGATTGGGTATGAAAATCAAATGCCATGGCATATCCCTGAGGAATTGAAATACTTTAAAAAAATGACGATGGGCAAAGCTGTCGTAATGGGCAGGAAAACGTTTGAATCGATAGGCAGACCGCTGCCCGGCAGATTGAATATCGTCTTGACGAGAAACGAAGATTACAAAGCCGATGGAATTGAAGTATTCAGTGATGTAAATGAAGCGATTGCGCGTGGCATGGAGTATTCAGATGAAGTCGTTGTAATTGGAGGCACGGAGATATTTAATTTGGTAATGGATATGGCAGATCGTATGTACATCACGGTCATTCGGCATGAATACGAAGGCGATACGTTTTTTCCGCCGTATGAAGAAGATTGGAAGATCGTATCTAAATCCGAAGATCATTTTACTGAGGAAGGCATTCCTTTTTCTTACCATATTTATGAAAGAGAGTAGAAGGATTAAACGAAACAGTTGTAAAGTGAAAAAGGCGCTGGTCATAGTTGCTTGGCCAGGCCTTTACATTTAAATTGTTTTTTGAATGCTTCATTGCATTGCTTCGTTCAAGCGTATAAAAGAACGCTAAAATACATTGCCGCACTTCCTGCCAGTACGAACAAGTGCCAGATTGCGTGATTATATGGAAGTTTGCGCCAGGCGTAAAAGATCGCGCCGACAGTGTAAAGCACCCCTCCAGCAACTAAAAGAATAAAGCCGGCCATATGCAAATTTTCGTAAAGCGGTTTAATACCGAACAGGATGAGCCAACCCATAACGATGTAAAAAATGAGGGATACGAATTCATAGCGATGAATGAAAAATGCTTTGAATAAAATCCCTGCAATGGATAGGCCCCAAATGATGCCGAACAGTGTCCAACCTAATGCTCCGCCAATGATAACTAATACAAATGGTGTGTAGGTTCCAGCGATTAAGAGGTAGATTGCCGAATGATCAAAAATTGAAAACAATCTTTTCAACTTGGCCGGCATACTATGCAGCAATGTGCTCATTAAAAACAAAATAACCATCGTGACGCCGAAAATGGTGAAACTGACGATGGACAGTGGGTCTCCTTTTTCGACACCTGCTAAAATCAATAAAACAAGCGCAGGAATACTTAAAAGGAAGCCGATTCCATGAGTGATGGCATTCCATAATTCTTCTTTCGAGCTTTTGTAATCAAATGCATCTACCATATCCATACCTCCTTTTCATTTATTATACTAATATAAAATGGGAGCTTTCAACCTTATTGGCTATGCATAATAGTGTATTGCCATTATAGTAGGTAAAGAGCTACATCAGTTTTCAAAATAGCGGAGGGAACTGCCCTCATAATTTTTAAGGAAGTGCTAATTAATGAAGAAAATCCATATCGTTACAGACTCGACAGCAGACTTAATTGAAGATTATCTCGAGGAGTATGACATTCATGTCGTACCGCTTTCAATACAAATCAATGGGAAAACGTATTCGGATGGGATTGATATTCAACCTGAAATGTTTTTGGAAATGATGAAAGAGAGTGAAGAACTGCCTAAAAGCTCGCAGCCTGCATCCGGAGTTTTTAAAGAGTTATATGACCGTTTAGGAGCAGACGGAAGTGAAGTTATTTCGATTCATATGACTGGAGGCATGAGCGGAACGGTCAAATCTGCCGAAGCAGCTGCCAAAATGACAGACACGAATGTAACGGTGATCGATTCGATGTATATTTCCCATGCATTGACATTTCAAGTTTTAGAAGCTGCCAAAATGGCGAAAGAAGGAAAAAGTGTAGAGGAAATCGTCGATCGTTTAACAACGATTCGAAACAATACGTCATTATATGTAGTGGTAGATATGCTTGATAACTTGCTGAAGGGCGGCAGAATCGGTAAAGGGAAAGCAATGATCGGTTCTTTGCTAAATATAAAACCGATTGCCACTTTGCAAGACGGTGTGTATACGCCAGTAGGAAAAGCACGCAGCCATAAACAAGTGGCGGCACATCTCTTTAAAGCATTCAAAGAAGAGACGGCAGGTAAACTTATTAAGTCTGTTGGCATTTCTCATGCGCATGGGCTGTCAATGGCTGAGCCGCTAAAGAAATTAATTGAGGAATCAGGCTGGAAGGACATAAAGTTTTCTTTCACGTCTCCTATTATTAGCACACATACAGGAGAAGGCGCAATCGGTTTTATGTATTATACCGACTGATTAATTGCATGTGCTGAACAACGAATTTTATAGTGAACAGTCTATAATGAAGAAAGAATGTGTTCGTCCGATTCTCAGATATAAAAAAGGGGATTTTAATGATGAGAAGAGTACTTGTTTTGGTCGTCTTCTCAATGTTGTTAGCCAGTTGTCAAAGCGATAAGGTAGCTGGACCTGCCTCATTTGCTAATCGAGAAAAAACATCCTTTACACAATTTCATGTTCCGAATTATTTCGTTCCAGAGTTAATTAATGTCGTTGGCCTTGGTGATTCTTTGACAGAAGGGGTAGGCGACGAATATAAAAGGAGCGGATATTTTGGCAGAATGACGACCGCGATGGGTGCATGGAAAGGTGTAAAAGAAATTGAAGCTGAAAATTTGGCAAAGAAAGGCAGAAGAAGTGATCAGCTTATAAAGCAATTGGAAGACGAAGAGATACAATCGGAAGTTAAAAAGGCCGATGTCATTTATATGACGATCGGTGGCAACGATATTATGAAAGTCGTAAAAGCGAACTTATTCAATTTAAAAGCGAAACCGTTTTATATTGAATTAGGAAAATTTGAAAATCATTTAGATGAAATCTTTAAAATCATCCGAGGTTTGAACGGCGATGCAGTCATCGTTATTGGCGGGCTTTACAATCCGCTTTCAATTGTTACGGATGAAGCGTATGAATTTGAAACAATTATCGAAGACTGGAACGAAGCGATTGAAATTCAGGCAGTAATGGATGGCAAAGCCTGTTTCATACCTGTCAGCGACCTTTTTGTTGGAAATGAAAACTTAGTGTACCATACGGATTTCTTTCATCCGAATGCTAAAGGGTATGAATCCATGTCAAATCGCTATGTTGAAAAAATTGACGAATGTAGTTTGAGTGAATTGTCGGATGGGAAATTGGATTTGTAGGGGTGACTGTCATGAATTTTTGGAAATGGGCATTTTTCACACTCGCGGGTTTAATCGTCGCAGGTGTAGTCGCCTTCATCATTTTTTTAGAAACTCCGGGAACATCAGAACCACTTCCGGAGCTTCATACATTCCGTGCGACAGACCATGTTTTGACTGTCAAAGCGACGAAGGAAGACTTTGAAGGAATTGCCAATCACTTTATACGGAAAGCGATGAAAGGAGAGCCTTTGCCCGTAACGATGTCAGTGAAGGATGACGTCATCTTACAGTCCGAATTGACCGTTTTTAATATTACGTTGCCGGTTGTCATGCATTTTGACCCTGAAGTTAGGGAAGACGGCAATCTTATATTAAATTTATCTTCACTAGAAATCGGAGCCTATAATATGCAACCCTCTGCTGTATTAAAAATATTGCGTGATTCCTTCAAATTGCCTGAATGGATGGTTATTAGACCGAAAGAAGAGGAGATTTTCCTCAGCTTGACCGATTTGCCTGTATCCGGCGATCTTGTCGTGCGGGCGAAATCGTTTAATCTTGCTGAAGATGATATTGAATTGGAAATTGTCATTCCGACAGAATAGGAGGCGGTATAATGGCTGAACAGCTTGCCACTTTTGCAGGTGGGTGTTTTTGGTGCATGGTCAAACCTTTTGATCGATATGAAGGTGTGATTTCTGTCGTTTCGGGATATACAGGCGGTGATGTGCCGAATCCTTCTTATGAGTTAGTTTGCACGAATACGACAGGCCATCGGGAAGCAGTGCAAATTACATTTGACGATGAAGTTATTTCGTACAAAACATTATTGGATATTTTTTGGCGACAAATTGATCCAACTGATGCTGGCGGGCAGTTTTTTGACCGTGGAGAATCTTACCGTACTGCTATTTATGTTCATTCGGAGGAGCAACGTGAAATAGCAGAGCAATCGAAGCATGAATTGGAGGCGTCCCGGAAGTTTGACAAACCAATCCAAACGGAAATTTTGCCTGCCAAAGCCTTTTACCGTGCCGAGGAAGAGCATCAAGATTATTATAAGAAAAACCCGGCTCATTATAATCGCTATGCTGTAGGCTCTGGTAGGGAACGTTTCAAATCTGAAAATTGGAGTGAACCGAAATGAAAGAAGAATTAAAACAAAAATTGACACCTATGCAATATTATGTGACACAGGAAAACGGAACTGAGCCGCCATTTCAAAATGAGTTTGACGCGCATTTTGAAGAGGGGATATATGTTGACATTGTGTCAGGTAAGCCTTTATTCAGTTCAAAAGATAAATACGATGCAGGTTGTGGTTGGCCAAGCTTCACGAAACCAATCGAACAAGCAGAAGTGACGGAACACTTCGATGACAGCCATGGAATGAGACGTACTGAAGTGAGAAGCAAGACGGCGGATTCTCATCTTGGACATGTCTTTCCAGATGGACCAGGACCTGCAGGACTTCGCTATTGCATTAATTCAGCAGCCCTTCGATTCGTTCCGGTAAGTGAACTTGAAAAAGAAGGATACGGGGAATATATTCAACTTTTTAAATGAGTGGAGGAGAATGAATGGATCGTTCATTTTATCAATTTGTACTTTCGTTTCGCGGAGGTAAAAAGGACGATGCGAAAGCTGTTTTTGCTGAAGCGATGTTTAAAGACCACGGCTTTCCGAAAGATGTAAAATCATTTGATGTATTATCGAGATATATAGAGGAGAAAGCTGATGAAGAAATGCCTTCTGTCGTTTTCGATGAACTTTACGAAGAATACAAGGAACGGTATGAATAAGATAGATGTCAATCATGCAGATTGCCACGATGCTAACTGCTGTTCCATCGGACGGTAGATGCATGATTCATGCCATCTTCATTGCATAATATGAAATTTAACTGTATGATTAAGAAAGAAATTTTGAAAGTGAGGCGTAACGATTGAGCATACATATCAATGCAAAAAAAGGCGATATTGCGGACACGATTTTATTACCGGGAGACCCTTTGCGGGCAAAATATATCGCGGAAACTTTTTTGGAGGACGTAACTCAATATAACGAAGTGCGCAATATGTTTGGATATACGGGTACGTATAAAGGTAAGCGCATTTCTGTGCAAGGGACAGGCATGGGTGTTCCTTCCATATCGATCTACATAACGGAATTAATGCAAGAATATGATGTGCAAAAATTGATTCGTGTAGGAACTTGCGGTGCAATCCAAAAGGATGTCCACGTTCGTGACGTCATCATTGCGCAAAGTGCAACTACAAATTCACCAATCAATCGAACGTTTTTCAATGGCGTTGATTATGCGCCGACAGCAAACTTCGATTTATTATTGAAAGCGTATAAAGCTGGACAAGAAAAGGGACTTCATTTAAAAGTTGGAAACGTTTTTACAGAGGACTTTTTCTACAACGAACATGCGGAGCATGAGAAGTTAGCTAATTATGGCGTATTAGCGGTTGAAATGGAAACTGCTGCTCTTTACACGTTAGCTGCAAAATATGGTAGACAGGCATTGTCAGTATTAACAGTAAGTGACCATATTTTGACAGGTGAAGTGACAACAGCTGAAGAGCGCCAAACGACTTTCAATGACATGATTGAAGTCGCATTGGACGCAGCAATTCAATAATTTTGCAAGGGAGGGCCGCTCACTGCACGATTAGCGGCCCTTTTTTTCGATAAAACACTAAAGAAAGTGGGGAATGGGATGGACGAAAAAGAGAAGAACGATGTCCGGAATGAAGAAGAGCAGAATCATCAGCCTCAACCTCAACAACCACCGGCCAGTCGATTCATAAAAATTAAACCATTTTCTTTTGTCATGCTAATTTTCGGTCTGGTCCTTGCCACAGCAGCAGTAACTTTTTTTGCTTTGACGACAGGTGAAGATAAAATGGTTGAGGTAGTTAATCCGCAAAACCCTAATTCGGTTGATCGTAAAGAATTTAAAAAGCTGTATGAAGCATATGACCAACTGAAAAAAAACTATTACGACGAGATTGATGAAACAGCAATCATTGATGGTGCGATCAATGGCATGATAGAGGCATTAGGAGATCCATTTTCTGACTACTTAAATGAAGAGGAAACTCGACAGCTTAATGAAAGCATTTCATCAAGCTTTGAAGGGATCGGGGCAGAGATTAGAGAAATGAACGGCTATATTAGCATTGTTTCTCCAATTAAAAATTCTCCAGCCGAAAAGAGTGGCCTGTTGCCGAATGATGTGATTACAGCAGTGGACGGACAAAGCATCCAGGGCATGTCATCGTCGGAAGCTGTCTTGCTCATTCGAGGTGAAAAAGGTTCGACTGTCACGTTAACGATTAAACGAGGCGACCACTCAGAGCCATTTGATGTAGAAATAAAACGAGATGTTATTCCGATCGAAACCGTTTATGCAAAAATGTTGGATAACGGCCTTGCCCATATTCATATTACAAGCTTTTCAGAGCATACGTATGAAGAGCTTTTAACAGCTCTCGATGAAATGGAGCAACAAGGGATGAAAGGGTTGATTGTCGATGTTCGCCAAAATCCTGGAGGCAGACTTGACACGGCAATCGATATTTCTGATCTTTTCGTAGAAGAAGGAAAGAATTTATTCCAATACGAAGGGAAAGGCTTAACTCCTGAAGTATATGTTGCTTCAGGTGGACGTAAAGTCAACGTACCCGTCACAATGATTATCGACGACGGCAGTGCTTCCGCTTCGGAAATATTAGCAGGAGCATTGAAAGAATCTGCAAATGTACCATTGATTGGCATTAAAACATATGGCAAAGGAACCGTTCAATCACCTAAAGATTTGGATGATGGCTCCAATTTGAAGTTGACAACCGCAAAATGGTTAACGCCGAACGGAAATTGGATTCATGAAAAAGGAATCGAGCCTGATATTGAAGTGCCGTATCCTAGTTACGCAATGTTGCCATATATTGATCCTTCAATGGAAATGAAAACAGGTATGGTATCTCCTTCTATTAAAGCTGCTGAAGAAATGCTCAGCGCGATTGGCTATGACCCGGGAGATATTGACGGTTTATACGACGAGCATACTGAAGCTGCGGTTAAATCGCTTCAGAAGAAGCTTTCTTTGCCGGAGAACGGTATTCTTTTAGGAGAAACGACATACAGTCTCATGAACGAATTGAGAAACAAGATCGAAACAGACGATCCTCAGCTCAAGAAAGCAGAAGAAGTGCTATTGAAAGAAATTAAATAAAACAAAGCGCCCCTTCGACAAATCGGGGGCGCTTTTTTAAACGAAGAGGAGTGTTATAAATGATCGATGTCTATTTATTTAGCGGATTTTTAGGTAGCGGGAAAACGTCATTGTTAATGAATACAATCCAACAATTAAAAGAGGAAGGTAAAAAGCCTGCGATTCTTATGAATGAGTTTGGTTCAGTTTCCATCGATTCAGATACGGTTGAGAAATCTGGAAATATACCGATGAAGGAATTGTTAAATGGCTGCATTTGCTGTACAGGTTCAGAAAATACCGAGGCTCAGCTACAAGCGCTTTTAGAGGATTACGATGATATTGATGTAATCATAATTGAAACGACCGGTGCAGCACATCCTGTAGAAGCTTTAGACGCGATCTACTCTCCATTATTTGCGGACCGTTTAAACGTAATGGGAATTGTCACTGTCGTGGATACAAAACGATGGGTGGAAAGGGAATCGCTTTCTCCGCAAATCCGTTCTCTTTTTATGGAACAAATCCGACACGCACATCTTCTATTAGCGAATAAAGCTGATTTATTATCAGAAGGGGAGTTGTCCACTACTACTATGGAGTTGTCCAATCTAAATAGTAATGCACCTATCATACAAACGGAACATGCAAAAATAGCTTTTTCTTTTATCGAAAAAACGTTGAGGAATGCCGATCATTCATTATCGCATCCTATACTATCAGGTAAGCATCTGCCTTTATCCTCTAAACTGTTCACTTTCAAAGAGAAAGTAAGCAAGGAACAATTTGAAGAGTTTGTAAGGTCTTTGCCTGAAACTGTTTATAGAATGAAAGGTTATGTTCCGATTCAAGGTGCCAACTATCCGTATTTGTTTCAATATGCATATGGGATGGTCAATTGGCTTCCGGAATATGTGAATGTAAAACCGAATTTGGTGATCATTGGGGAAGGGCTAGATCAAATCGATTTTGATTCATTTCAAACTCAAAATTAGTTGGACGTCAACCCCTATTCAAATGAAATAATAAGTGAAGATGCCATAGATACCCAAAAACAGACGAACTCTGTCCCTTTGTTAATGTCTTTTTCTCTAAAATGGTCTGGCTGGATATTGATGGTGATTCTCATCTTCTCTCATGCTGTATGATAGTTTTCGAAGGGAGGAGTAATGAGATGAAAAAATCGATGGCTGTCATCTTACTCGGTTCGGCGCTCTTACTGCCGAACAACCATAGTGCTGAAGCATCTTCCAACAATAGTGAAGGTGTTCAAAAAGCGCAAAATGTACAATGCTATGTCTATAAAGGAAAGTATTCTTATAATGTGAATGGTTCTAATTTTGATATGAATACGTATTTGAAAAACTGGGATAAATTTTTCGGTGATAAAGTAGAATATCAAAAACCTGCAAAACCGGACAATACAAAACCGGTTGAAAATGCGAAACCGTCCAAGCCTTCTAAAGGTGAACAAGAAAATTCGGCTGAACAACAAAAGCCTTCAACCGATAAACCTGTAGCTGACCAAAAGCCGGTAGATCAAAAGCCAATAGAACAAAAACCAGTACAACAAAAACCAGTTGAAGAGCAAAAGCCTTCTACAGAAAAGCCTGCACAAAACAATTCTATTTCTGCAATTGAAAAGGCGGTATTGGATTTGACGAATGCAGAAAGAGCAAAAGCAGGTTTGAAGCCGTTGGAAATTGACAACAGCCTAATGAATTCTGCACGCCAAAAATCTAAAGATATGGCATCGAATAATTACTTTTCACATACGAGCCCGACATATGGTTCACCTTTCGACCAAATGAAAGCGAATGGTATTACTTACCGTTCAGCAGCTGAAAATATCGCAATGGGTCAACGTAATGCGGAAGAAGTAGTGAAAGCATGGATGGAATCTCCAGGGCATAGACAAAATATCCTTACTCCGTCATTTACACATATCGGAATCGGTTATGATGCGAATGGGAATTACTGGACACAACAATTCATACAAAAATAATTAATTCAAAAAGACGTGATGTGCGGACGAACCGCCGTCATGTCTTTTTTGCATAAAGTATTATTTCAACGTATTTTGACATAGACATTGAAATTGAAGAATTTCCTGCGGATGAGTTATCAAATAAGGAGAGAAAAGAAAGTCCATTGAGGATTATGTAGAAAACAGAATGAAAATGGATTTTGCAATATTATATTAAAACGAGACAAGATGCAAAAAGTGATATTATTGGTTTTGGGAGAAGGATAAAAGCGTTTCATAGTAAATTGTGGAGATTCGGAGTGTGACAAGGTACGTATTCGACGATTACAATCAAATGCCACGTAAATGTAAATTTAAAGAGAACAATGAATGATATGTAAAAAATAATCAAAAATAAAGATATTTATTTGTATTCAATCGCTAATATTTATGGTAAGATACTTCTGTTTTTCATTTATAAAGCAAAGAAAGGCGTTGTATAGATGGCGATGAAACGAGCCCGCGGTCAAGAGATGAAATTGAACCTATTTCATCTAACTTGGCCGATTTTTCTTGAATTGTTTTTATTTATGTTAATGGGTTTAGCAGATACATTTATGTTAAGTGCGCTATCTGACGAGGCAGCATCCGGGGTAGGGGCAGCGAACCAATATGTTCAAATAGCAATCTTAGTATTGGAGGTAGTAGGAAATGGAGCTGCGATTGTAGTAGCTCAATATCTCGGATCGAAAAGATATTTAGAAGCTTCAAAAATTTCTGCGCTTGCCATATCCCTAAATATTGTAATCGGAATTGCAATTAGCTCCATATTCTTTTTCTTTACAAGTAATATGATGCAAATGATGAATTTGCAAGGAGATGTTTTGATTCATGCAAAAGCTTATTTGACGATCGTTGGAAGTGCAATTTTTCTTCAAGCAATCATCAATTCAATGGCTGCAATTATTCGTGTGCATGGATATACAAAGCAAACGATGTTTGTTTCCCTTGGTATGAATATTCTTCACGTAATTGGCAACTATGCATTGATTTTTGGGAAATTTGGCTTGCCTGCTCTCGGTGTACAGGGAGCGGCGATCTCTTCTGTCGGAAGTAGATTAATTGCTGTTTTTATTTTTTTCTATTTGTTATACCAAGTTCTTGACTACCGTATAGAAATAAAATATTACATTACTTGGTCAAAGGAATATATCAGCAAAATATTGTATATTGGCTTGCCTTCCGCTTTTGAACAAATTTTATATCAAGCTTGTCAAATCGTATTCCTCTACTATGTCACCTATCTTGGGACTGAAGCACTTGCAGCGCGACAATATGCAACGAATGTTTCAATGTTCAGCTATTTATTTGCTTTGGCCATTGGACTGGGCACATCGATCATCGTTGGTAGACTTGTCGGTAGCGGAGAGAAAGATGTAGTATACGGGCAAGTATGGGGTTCATTGCGAAAAGCATTAATATTTACAGCTGCAATGGTTGCTATCGTTATGGTACTTCGCTATCCGTTAATGAGATTATTTACTGATAATGAAGCAATAATTCAGCTTGGCGCATCCGTATTGCTACTATCTTGTTTGTTAGAAACTGGCCGAACTTTCAACCTTGTCATCATAAACTCATTGCGTGCAACAGGGGATGCGAAGTTTCCCGTCTTGATGGGTGCAATATCAATGGTTATGATGAGTTTGCCACTCGGCTATTACTTCGTATTTGTGCTTGACATGGGACTTGTTGGCGTTTGGCTAGCAATTTGTGCCGATGAATGGACACGTGCTATTTTTATGGCTTTGCGTTGGAAGAGCAAAGCTTGGGAGAGGTATGCATTAGTCGAGCCTAATTCTGTAACGGATAAAGGCCATGATGATGTTGTCCGCTCGGAAATTGTTTAATAAAAAATGATGACCGGCTTTGCCTAAAATGCACTGCCGGTCTTTGTCATATTATTTGCTGTTTTATCTGTACTTTACTATTCAGTAAAATCTATGATATTCGTTTTCTTTGTATATGTCTCAATCTGAAACTCAACGTGATTGCGCCAACAGTCAGTCCGGTAATTAATCCTACCCAGTAGCCATACGGGCCTAGTGAAGAATAATTGGCTGTTAGAAAACCAACTGGCAAGCCGATTAGCCAAAAAGAAATGATGGCCATAATAAATGTAATATTAACATCTTTGTATCCTCTCAAAGAGCCTTGTATAGGAGCTTGAACTGCATCAGATAGTTGGAAGAACGCTGCAAAGATGAAAAATTGTGCGGATAGCTTAATAATTGCGGTATCTGTTGTATATAGTGAAGCAATTGGTTCTTTAAATAAAAGTAAAACTACGATTGATATAAAACTAAATGTGATCGCCATTCCGACGGATAGCAAACTGTATTGTTTAGCATCCCTTAGTCTGTTTGCGCCAACAGATTGCCCAACAACGATCGTTGCCCCCATCGAAATACTAAGTGGCAGCATATACAACAAAGAAGTGAAATTTAAGGCGATTTGATGAGCAGAGATCGTTTCAGTTGAATAATTGCTCATTAATATTGTTACGACTGAAAAAATGCTCGTCTCGATAAAAATTGATAGTCCAATTGGAATACCAATTCGTAATATTTCTTTCCAACGTTTGAAAACAATACGTTCCCACTTACCAAAAAGGACATATGATTGAAATGGCCGTTTTCTCCATGCTATAAATGCTGCTATTGACATAACAATCCAATATGTTATACCTGAAGCATATCCAGCCCCTGCGCCACCTAATTCGGGCAAGCCTAACTTTCCATATATAAGTAAATAGTTTAAGCAAATATTGATAGGAGCGGATAAAAGAATGATGAGCATCGAAATTTTCGTCGCACCTAAAGCATCAAAGAATGAGCGGAATACGGTGTAGGCAAACAAAGGAATTAGACCTAAGCTCATCCCTTTTAAATAATTGACCGCTACAACGCTTACTTCTGCTTCAAGCGTCATGTGTTGTATGTAAGGCATGACTACAAAATAGATTATAAAAAATACGGAAGCAGATAAGGCGATCGAAACATATAATCCTTGTTGGACGTAAGGCCGCACTTCTTTTGCCATTTTCGCACCGATATTTTGAGCGATGATAGGGGTTAGCCCCATAATGATACCTGAAAGTCCTGTATAGACCGGAGTCCAGAATGAAGAACCGATTGTTACACCAGCTAAATCATGCGTATCGTATCTACCGGTCATTAAAATATCGAAAAAGGTCATGAGATAAAGTGCAACTTGTGTAATAAGTATCGGAACAACTATTTTTGTGAAGTTGAATGTCTTCTGTTTAAGTGGCAATGTTTCTTCCAGCACAAACCATACTCCTCGTATATTAGTAGTAAGAGCTCTTTCCGATAGAATTTCCAGTTGATCCGGACAGCTGGAGGCCGTCTATTGGACTCCTATAGGAAATGGATGCCTTACG